>JBIPON010000034.1:0-12749 GCA_044379065.1 Polynucleobacter sp.
TTATTTTGATAAAGAACTTTTTTCCATATTTTTTCAAATTGAGACTTTTCCCACTCCATGGTTTTGGGATCAATATAGGTAGAGCCGTTTTTGGTGGGCTCCAGCTTTCCAGAAAGTCTTTCACTTGCTTGAACTGACATATATGAACTCTCCGATTAATAGGCTAAGAACTTATAAGGTATCACAGCCTCAGTCCAGCAATATAGCGGACCTGCTAATCCCTGCCGTAACCCCATCAATCTGCTCAGTGGAGAATTCCATAATGTTACCTCCCAGTACTATTCGAACGTACGTACTACGCCCTAGAAGTATTCGTGGCTACCTGAAGGATGATGTATTTCTATGCTAATTGTTAAAAATTAGCTTCTTACCCGATCATGGATACTGGAGAAGATAGCTCCATTCGGATTAACAAGCTCATCAAGAATTGAATAATGATTCAATCCTTTTAGTAAAGATACTCCCCCTTTCTGGACAGATGCATTTCTATAAATAGAAAAATCCAAAGTCTGCTTAATCATTTCTGGCAACTCGGAATCACCCACAAATAAATCCAATTCTTTTCCGAAATGATTACTCAAAATAATGGGAGAATTTTGCACGGCAGATTCACGCGTTAACTTGAGTGCGTCATTCACGTAACAATGCCGTATCGGCTCCAAATCAAAGATACCGCTAATTGCCGTACCGCCTATTACACACGGCTCATCTAATGCCATCGTAATTAAATGAGCCCCTGCAGACCAGCCAATTAACCAAATATTATCGTGCTTTGGCGATATCTTCTTTGCAGCATCATGTATTGAACGAACGCCATGACGTATATCGCTTACGATTTGATCAATTAAAGCAAAAGGTGCGAGGGTATAGCCCAGGATAGCTACGCTGATACCAGCCTTAACTAAATTTGGCGCTATAAAACTAAAATCATTTTTTGATCGATTTTGCCAAAATCCACCATGAACAAATACAACTAGTGGTGCGCCCTCACCAGCTGGAAATAAATCATATGATTGCCGCTCCCCCCGACCGTAGGGGATATCGATACGACCCTTTAACTCATTCCTTGCCAGCTCACTGTACGTTCCCCATGCAGCGATTATTTCAGCACTATTAGAAACTGCAAGGGAATTGTTATATGCCCTATCTAACTCTTCTCTAGAAAACCCTTTCCACATGTTGCAATTTCCTTAAGATAACTATTTGAACTCAATAACAGAACGGACTTCTTTGCCTGCCTTCAATCTGCTCAACCCATCATTAACATCGGATAACTGAATGCGGTTAGTAATGTATTCATCCAGCTTTAAATTTCCATCCAGATAGCTCTGGGCTAAAAAAGGAAAATCAACTAAGGGATTTGCTCCGCCATAACTAGAGCGATGTATTTTCTTTTCACCCATAAACGATCCCCAGCGAAACTCAACCATTTTTTCGGTGGAAACTTTACCCAACCATACGACTTGCCCACCCGGTCTAACAATTTCAACGCTTAAACGAAATGCCGATTCATTACCTGCAGACTCAATGACGTAATCAAGGCCAATTCCTTCCGTTAACTGCATTATTTTTTCTATGATGTCGTCAGAAGCAAAAATGAGGTCAGTTGCGCCAAACTGTTTCGCAAACTCAAGTTTCTTTAAATCTCGGTCGATTGCAAAAATACGCTCGGCACCAGCAATTTTTGCACCCTGAATGGCAGATACACCAACCGCACCGCATCCAATCACACCAAAACTAGAACCTTTTGATACCTGGGCAATATTAATGGCAGCCCCAACACCAGTCATAACACCGCAACCAATCAGACAAGCTACATCAAAAGGTAATTCACTTGAAATCCGTACTGCACAATTTTCAGTTACAACAGCATATTCAGCAAAACTTCCTGAATACATTAACTGATGTACTGCTGTTTCTTTTAAAAAGATTCGTGGCTTACCGTCAAAATGAAATGATTTAGTAGCATTGCTGCGGTACTGACTACAAATAATAGCTTGCTTTTTTTGGCAAAAATAGCACTCACCACAAAAAGGATTCCAAGATACAACTACATGATCACCTATCTTAAGAGTGCTAACGTCTTTGCCAATCCAATCTACTATTCCGGCAGCCTCATGTCCGGGTATAAATGGAGTGGGCGTTCCCAGTGACCCCTCTACCGCCTCTAAATCCGTATGGCAAAGGCTGGTTGCTTTTATTTTGATTACTACATCTCTTGCAGCTAGATTGCCTAAACTTAATGTTTGAATCCGCAGTGGAGTACCAATTGCATTCAAAACGGCGCCGTCAAAATTCATATAAATCCCATTTTGTGACTATAAATGCATGCTTATTTAACAAACATACATCTAATATACTACATATATATATGAATATAGTTTATCTTTCGAATGACAATCACATGCCATATTGACATTCTTGGGTCTATCCAATAATGTAGAAAAAAATGACATTAATGAGGATATGAAATATGGGGCCTTCTACTACAGAGCAAATTAGTCCATTGCGTGAATTTATTGTTCAAATGACAAATCTGGTCGAAAAAGAATCAAGTGAAATTGCATTAGTTAAGGAATCTAAAAATTTCCTTAAACACTTAATATCGACTGATGCATGGCTACCTGAGTTTTGCACTATTCCCCATCCCGATTATTACCAGCAATATTTACTGCATGCCGATCCGCTAGAGCGATTTTCTGTCGTTAGCTTTGTATGGGGGCCAGGTCAAAAAACCCCTATTCATGACCATACTGTTTGGGGTCTTATTGGCATGCTGCGTGGGGCCGAAAATGGGCAACGCTATGAGTACGATGCCAATGGAAAGCTTATCCCCTTTGGCAAAGAAACGCGCTTAAACCAAGGAGATATTGAGGTTGTCAGCCCAACAATGGGTGACATACACATCGTTAAAAACGCTTACGACGATCAAACCTCAATTAGCATCCACGTATACGGGGCAAACATTGGCGCGGTAACACGCCATGTGTATGACGTAGAAACAAATAGTGTTAAAAAATTTGTCTCTGGTTATTCGTCAACTCAAGTTCCTAATTTGTGGGATAGGTCAGCATCCGTCCGTGCGCACTTAAGTTAAACAGCTATTGATGCTTTCTTTTCTCAACTAGGTTGAGAAACTTTTCATATTCTTTCTCATCCACTGAGTAACTGTGATCGTCATCCGGGAATGCACTGCTTTTTACTTCAGCAATGTATTTTTTAATACCCTCTACTGCGACCTCAGTCAGGTTGGCGTAGCGCTTGGTAAATTTTGGCTTAAAGTCTGAAAACACCCCCAATAAATCATGGCACAGGAGAATTTGGCCATCCGTGCCAACGCCGGCACCAATGCCGATTGTTGGAATCTCAAGTTGCTGAGATATCACAGTTGCAATCTTTGCTGGAACGGCCTCAAATTCAAGCATAAAACATCCAGCATCTTGAATTGCAAACGCATCTTCTAATATCTTCATCGCCGCATCCGCGGTTCTGCCCTGTATCCGGAATCCTCCAAAAACTGCTACGGTATGTGGAGTCATGCCGATGTGTGAGGCGGTAGGAATGCCGGCATCTACGAGCGCCTTTAAAATGTGGGCTTGTGATTTTCCCCCTTGAGGCTTCACCGCATCTGAACCAGCTTCTTGCATAAACCGAGTTGCGTTAAGCAAGGCGCGCTCTACGGTGTTGTAGCTTTGATAGGGCATACAACCAAGCACAAATGTGTTTGGAGCGCCTCGCCTAATCGATGTGGCATGCATCACCATCATATCCATGGTAGCCGGTATAGTATTGCTATGGCCATGAGCAATCATCGCCAAGCTATCCCCTACCACTGCAACGTCTACCCCCGCAGCCTCTGCCCATTTTGCCGATGTGTAGTCTGGTACAGACATATACACCATCTTCTCGCCGGTCTTCTTAGATTCGCGAATATCTTGAAGATTTCGTTTCTTTTTCTCAGGCGTTGTTGCAGCATTTGTATTCAATTTCGTCTCCTATTATTTCATTACATCATGGTGTTTTTTGCATCCTCTTTTTGCTGCAAGGAGAAGATGGATGAATATCCGCCCGACCAATCAGGTGGAATTAGGCACGGTACCGGGTCATGATGAGCAAATTGCGCACGATTACCGCTCAAAATCGCTTGATCATGTTTTGGTTTAAGCGGATTGACTGTGTATGGAAATGCATCGGCCGAGGTTAAGGTGTACAGCAAGAGTGGCCGACCTTGATCAGACTGATTAGCTGGTGAGCCATGCACCGTACGGCAATTATGCAATGTAAGTGATCCTGCTGGACCAGTTAAGTAAACGGCTTTATCAGTTTGAACGTTTTTCACATCCTCATCAGACAGACAGCCGACCCACTTTCCGTGGTCATCGTACTGACTCAACATCGGTTCTAGTAGATGACTCTTTGGTATGACGCCCAGTGGCCCCTGATCCATACCGCAATCATATAAATAGGTACCAATGGTTAATGGGGAGTAATTGGTATGTGGCCAAAAAGAAATGTCGTAATGCCATTTGACCTCTTCCCCACCCTTTTGCCACTTAAAGTTCAATTTGGAGTGATGGAACTTAACATCGGGCCCCACTAAGTCAGCAACCGCATCGAGCATAGGCGACTTACTCACATACTCCCAAAATACGGGGTGATGCTCAGTCGGGTTTGAAACTCTTCGTAAACGAGGCTGTGCTGCGGTGTGATCGGGCTCTAAGTCAAAAATAGTATCGGATTTAGTGACCTTTTTACTTTCCTCAACAAGCTCATTGGTCGCGTCGCGTAACTTCTTTAACCATTCATTTCCGATAAATCGCTCAAGAAGAATATAACCGTTCGTGAAGTAATCCTCTCGCTGCTGTTGACTTAAAACACGGGCAGGAATCTTTAATATTTGTTCTGGGGTCATCAGCCTCTCCTTAACGGAAGTTCAACATAACGCTTGGCAGATACGTAACCAAGGATGGGAAAACAATCACGATCAGCAAAGTTAAGCATTGCAGTGCAATGAAAGGAACCACGCCTCGATACATATGTTTTATGGTGATCTCTTGCGGAGCAACTGCCCTTAGATAGAAGATCGCGGGAGCCATCGGTGGCGTTAGGTAGGAGGTTTGGATCATGATGAGGAACAAAATACAGAACCAAACCGGATCAAATCCTGCGGTTGTGATTAAGGGTGTAAATAGCGGAACAAAGATGAGGACAATTGAGATCCAGTCTAAGAAAAACCCGGCAATAAAAATAATGAGCATCATTAGACCCAATAACACCCAGGGGCTGAGTTGCATTTGATTAATCAATGTATTTGCCGTATTGATTCCGCCGCCGCCAATAAAGACTCCAGTAAATAAAGAGCCGGCAAGTAAAACAGCCATGATCATTGCAGTGATCAATACCGTTTTAATTAGCGCATCGTACAAACCCTTCCACGTAAAGTTTTTATAAAGAACGGTCAGTAGTACTGAAGAGATTGCTCCAATGGCTGCTGCCTCAGTGGGAGACGCCAAACCAAATAAGATGGATCCTAAAACTGCCGTAATCATCAATAACGGTGGCACCAGATTTTTTGTTGAAATTAGAATTTTCTCTGCAAAAGTGGGGTCGCCTGGCTCAGGGGGAATGCGTGGACCGAACTCTGGCTTAATCAAACATAAGGTGAAGATGTATACCAAGTACAAGGAGGCCATAATGAGGCCCGGAAATACCATTCCATAGAGTAAATCGCCAACAGAGACACTGGCCAGCGGGCCCATCACAACGGCTACGACAGAAGGTGGAATAATGGTTCCCAATGAGCCGCCCGCACAAATCGTGCCTGATATCATGGCCTTGTTGTATTTATAGCGCAGCATGATTGGGATTGTTAATAACCCAACCACCGACTCGGTAGCACCAATTACACCACTGGATGCTGCAAAGATAATGCACATAATGACGGTAGCCAGGGCTAAACCACCAGGCAGGCGTCGTGTCCAAATATGAATAGCTTCAAATAACTTATCGGCAATTCCGGATTTTTCCAGGATAGCGCCCATAAATACAAACAATGGAATGGCCGCAAAGACAAAGTTTGAAGAAATGTCCTCAATTTTCTCGATGAACTGAAAAATAACGCGATCGCCAAATATATATAGCCCAAAGAATACGGCTGTAATCATCATGGAAAAAGCAACTTGAATGCCCAAAAACATGAGCACGAATGCTACGGGTAGCATGAAAAAAGGAATAATGTCGATCATGCTTTGGCAGCCTTATATTTTTCTAGCGATTTCATGAATTCGGCATAGACTTGTAATGCCAGTATTGTGAATGCGATCAAAAAGACAACTCGAAATGGCCAAACTGCCATATTCATTGCCGATTGGCCCGTACGTTCATTTTTTAAGAACCCAGAAATTAAATAGTAAGTTAATCCATACGTTAGCCACACCATTAAAGGCAAAATCACGGAATAAGCGCAAAGATCAATGAATGCTCTGGTTTTCGCAGTCATATCCTGACTAAAAATATCAATCCGAATAAATTGCCCTTGTTGGAGCGTATAGGCCATCCCTAATAAAAAATGGGTTCCAGTGAGCATGTAGCCGACTTCATAGGCCCAAATCGTGGGCGCATCAAAAATATAGCGAGCGAGCACCTCGTAGGTCGTAGTAAGAATTAATGGAACTAATGTCAATGCGGCAATAATTCCTACGTTCGTTGTTATTCGTTCAATCCGATTAACAAATGGGCTCATATCTGGTTTTTCTTATTGGTAAGTTTATAAAAAGGGGTCTAATGAATTAGACCCCTCGTACACTACTTCTTAGCAGGTGACGGAGCAGCACTAACTGCTTTTGTCTTCACGGTTCTCCAACCTGAAGCACCTTCCCATAACTTATCGAGTTGCTGTTGGCTTTCAAAGACAGATGCAAAGAATGGATACTTATTTTCTTTGGCGGTCTTGGCGGCCCAGTCCAATCCCATTTTCCGGGCTGCGTATTGAAGTTCTGGAGACAATTCAATAATTGTATTGCCTGCCTTTCGATAAAACTCAAGCGCTTTGGCATCTTCCTGACCAACGGTTAGCCAACTTTCGAGCGTGGTTAACTTAGCAACCATTTCAATAAGCTTCTTATCTGCGTCGGATAGCTTGGACCAAACACCTTTGTTGATCACCAATTCGAATGGTGCGCAGGGCTGATGAATTCCAGGGTAAATCACAAACTTAGCCACTTTGTGGAAACCCATGGGAATATTTTCATAAAGCGTACCCCACTCTACGGCATCAATTGCGCCACGCTCAAGCATGGGATAAATATCTGCAGCAGGCGTGGTTACTGGTGCAGCGCCTAACTCTTTGGACATCTCAAGCCATGCTCCAGCAGTTCGTATTTTTAACCCCTTTAGGTCATTTAATGTTCGAACGGGCTTACGGGAATGCAAAAATACTTCTGCAGTCCGAATGAATAGTGGCATGGAAATAATTTCATCGGTTTGATCACGGTACTTTCTTTGCATTTCCGTGCCGCCATCCGAATACAGCCAGTGCAACATACGCTCAGAGTCAAATGAGCCAGCGTAACCGCCAAATAAAACGGTCGTCGGATCTTTACCCCAATCCCAGCCCATCCAGGTATGCCCAAGATCAGCAATACCATTTTTAACGGTCTCTGGTACTTTTAACGCATTACCTAATGCGCCGCCCGGAAAGATTTGAATCTTGAAACGCCCGCCACTGTATAGCTCTAATTTATCGGCAAATGCTTTTGTTCCAAGATCTGTCAACGGCCCACCGCCCCAGCCTGTAGCCATCTTCCAGTTATAAGTAGCCCCTTGAGCTTGAACAGTTAAGGGAAATGCCATAGCAGCAGCCGCAGCTCCACCTGTTTTTAAAAATTCACGTTTCTTCATAATCCATCTCCTTTTATGAACAACTAAGTTTTACCGATTTACTGCAATGCTCTTTCCTTACCTCTTTTTGCTACTTTCTTACTGCTTTAATCCGCAACAGAAAAGGTCTTGCGGGTTAAATTCTCGACACAATCTATTAAATTATCCAAGGCCTGCCCCGCTTCAGCTTCGTTACCTTTTGCAATCGCAGATGCTAATGCGCTATGCAAATTAGCCATCTCTGTAACTCCTGAAAATTGATGAAAATGTCCAAACCAAAACCTTCGTGACATACCATGAAGGGGCGACATTGCCGCGGCTGCAAATTCATTACGTGCCGCTAAGATGGTTAGATCATTGAGTTCTTTATCGGCTTTACGAAATAAAGCGTCGTTTTTATCTTTGGCGGCCTTGCGAAAATCCTTCGCTAGTCGCTCAAGCTCTTTACGCTCCTCTGGGCTTGCTCGCTTGGCTGCTTTTTTACAAATTAAGCGCTCTAGCTCACGGCGAGTTTCTAGTACACGCAATTGCTTTTGCGTATTGAGGTCGGATATAAATATTCCACGCTTGGGAACGATCGTCACCAAGTGTTCTCGACTAAGTCGCTGAATAGCCTCACGAATGGGGGTGCGCCCTATTCCTAAAAATGCAGATAGCTGTGCTTCCGAAACAGGCGTCTCAGGAGGCAACTGCATGGTCACAATCATTTCTTCGATTTGGCTATAGGCCTGATCGGATAGGGATGCTTCTTCAGCACTAATGACTAAGGCGAGGTTAGAGGTTTTTCGGTTAGGCATTATGCAAACTGTGTAGGCGCTTCCGCTCGGTCAAACATGCCATAGTCGCGCAATACCCCAAACCAATAGATATCGATCGACTCTGTGTCCTGAAGCTTCAATAGTTTTGGATGGAGGGGTGTATTTGGAGAAAATTCACACACGGATAAGCCGCGCTTTGGATCTAATACGCCTTGATACGATTTGGCTGGTTGCTCCCCCAATACACCTTTCTGTAATGACTTTTGTATTGCCTCATATTCACCAATGAGGAGCAAGACAAGCTCTCGGGACCGTGGACTGCTAAGTTCTTCATTTGCCTTGGCTGCAGAGACCCGTAAGCGGTAATCATCAAAAACTTGATGCCGTCCGCATACCTGTGCGCCATTATGATCGGGCTGGCAACGCCACTGTGCCAGGGACTCTTCGTCTTTCCAGCATGAGAACGACAGGTACCAATCTGGTTTTTGAAGATTGGCAAAACGCTCTACTGATAAGAATCCTGGATTTTGTTGCACGATTGGTTTTAATTGGGCCGCCATCTCAAAATACTGATCGACATGCCCAGGTTTTGGGAGCACATCAAAGAGCACGGCTTGGGTCATGGTTGCCTTAGGACTGAAGTGCTTTTTGTTCTTGTTGATCGAGAATTGGCCCCTCAAGGGTCACCTTCTCGTCCTGAATTCGCCCATTCTGGAACTTTTCAATGATGGGCTTTAGCTTGGGATCAATATGCTCTTGGCTAAAACCATTCAGAAGCGTTCCAATCAAACTGCGCTTTAGATCACTCGTTCCCATCACCCAATCCGCGATCGGGAATGTAAGGTTCATGTTCTTGTGCATCATGATGCCAAGATTGTGATGTGCTGCGTGATGGCGACGAATCGTATTAATGAATGGCATATTACGTACGAACCAGTTCTCTTTCACGTGGCAGCAATAATGAAAGGTCTCATAGAGTACGTAATGACCTACCATGGTCATGAACAAGATATAACCCACGTTAGGGGTGAAGATTTGAGCAGCTATATAGCCAAAGATGGTGCCAGAAACAGCCAGGACTGTTAAAACTCGCCATGGGAAGAAAACGATCCGATGCTCTTTAACCGTATCAATGGTGTAGTCGGTATCCGTAAAGTATTGATGATGTTGGCGCGTATGGCGATCATAGATAGCGCGCAGTGCAAAGACATCGATTTGGCGATGCATCACATATTTATGCATACCCCATTCCACAAAGTTACCGGCGATTGCCACCGGGATAATGGTTAGCCATGCCCATGTGGGATTGTCGAGTTGTGTAGCGCAGTAATAGATTGCCGCAATGCCTGCGGTATACATTACTCCGATATGAAATAAGCCGTTATAGAAGGGGCTAATTTGATTGACATAGCTCTCACGAAACTTCTTCTGCCGTTCTGTCATCACCATGGGTCTAGAAAAAGTGTTCACTGAATTCTCCTTGAGTGGCTAGTACTTTTGATATATATTAGTAACATATTAGATGAATGCTAGCCTGTTTAGCAACTGTTACCACTAGGACTAACCCTTAAATTAGGAGCTTTAATGCCAAGCGATATCGAAATAGCCCAAAAAGCAAACATGAAACGCATTGCGCACGTTGCTAAAGAGAAATTAGGGATTTCGGATGATCATCTAGAGCCTTATGGTCATTACAAAGCAAAGGTATCGCTACCCTTCTTAGAGACACTGAAGGACAAGCCGGACGGCAAACTAATATTAGTGACAGCCATTAGCCCTACTCCAGCGGGTGAAGGTAAGACCACAACCACCGTAGGTCTAGGAGATGCACTAAATCATATTGGCAAAAAAGCCATGATCTGTCTGCGTGAGCCTTCTTTAGGGCCAGTATTTGGCATCAAAGGTGGTGCTGCGGGCGGCGGTTACGCACAGATTGTGCCGATGGAAGATATTAATTTGCACTTTACTGGGGACTTTAGTGCGATTGCCCTTGCTAACAATCTTCTGGCGGCATTGATCGATAACCATATCTTTCATGGCAATGCTTTAGGTATAGATAGCCGACGCATTCAATGGAAGCGCGTGGTGGATATGAACGATCGTGCACTACGTCATATAACTAATGGCTTGGGTGGACCGGGCAATGGCTACCCCCGTGAGGATGGCTTTGATATTGTGGTGGCCTCTGAGGTTATGGCAATTTTTTGTCTTGCCACGTCCTTGGAAGACCTCAAGGAGCGCCTCTCCAATATTGTGGTTGCGTACACGCGCGACCTTAAACCAATTTTGGCTAAGGATCTCAATGCCCACGGTGCGATGACCGTTTTACTCAAAGATGCTCTCGCTCCAAACTTAGTACAGACGCTTGAAAATAATCCTGCCTTTGTGCATGGCGGACCTTTTGCTAATATTGCGCATGGATGTAATTCGGTGATTGCAACCCAGGCAGCATTGAAGTTGGCCGACTATGTAGTGACCGAGGCTGGATTTGGCGCTGATCTTGGGGCTGAGAAATTTATTGACATCAAGTGCCGTAAGTCAGGATTACGACCTGCTGCTGCAGTAATCGTGGTTACTGTTCGCGCGATGAAATACCATGGCTATGCAGAGCTTGCTGATCTCACCAAAGAGAATCTCTCTGCCCTTGAGAAAGGCCTTGTGAATCTAGAACGCCATGTGGAGAACATCACACAGGTCTATCAAATACCGTGCGTGGTTTCCATCAATCAGTTCTTAAATGATACGCCTGCGGAGATTGATCTCATTAAGAAACGAATGGAGAAACTCGATGTAAACGTGGTGATTGCTTCGCATTGGTCCCATGGCGGCAAAGGTGCGGAGGAGCTAGCTAAGATTGTGGTGCAGCTCTGTGACTCCCCTTCCAAAATGCAGTTTGTCTATGAAGAGTCTGACTCATTATGGGATAAGATGAATCACATTGCGAAGAAGGTCTACCGTGCAAGTGAGGTAACCGCAGACTCTAAAATTAGAGCGCAGATCCAAGGCTTACAAGAGCAAGGCTATGGCCACTATCCAGTATGCGTTGCCAAGACACAAAGTTCGTTCTCAACTGATGCCAAGCTACGCGGCGCTCCCAATAATCATGTAATTAATATCCGTGAAGTTCGTCTTGCGGCTGGCGCTCAGTTTGTAGTGATGGTTTGTGGTGACATCATGACCATGCCGGGCCTGCCAAAAGTGCCATCGGCCGATAAGATTGATCTAATCGACGGCAAGGTGGTAGGCTTATTTTAAAGTTTTACGAATTTGTACGCTTTTGAAGCGCGTGCCGCGGTTTTGTAATTGCTGGGATTTAGACATCATCACACCACCACCAATCCCTCCCTGCTTGCTTTGGCGCAAGGTTAGTGTCAGTTTGCTTTAAAGACTCATTTTTTAGCTCTTTTGCCTGGATTGACCTAATTGGGTCCGTTCCTGATAACAGCTTAGAAGACTCCGGCGTGGACTCTAGGGTTGCTTTAATTTTCTTCAGGGAATCATGCATAGCTTGCTTTTGCTGGTTAAGTAATTAACTTGCCTGCCCGTTATAAAGTCGTTTTACCTTTCATTTGGCCTGCCCAGCACGATTCGAACGTGCGACCTACGCCTTAGAAGGGCGTTGCTCTATCCAGCTGAGCTATTAAAAGCTCAATAATATCAATGCTTAAGCAATCAATCAAGCAACTAGACAGTGTTCTTGGACAACTCCTTGGACAAGTAGGTCTAGACAAATGGCTTCAATTACACAGCGTAACGGCTCTTACAGAGTGCGTATCTTTCGCAAAAACGACAAACCAATCAGCAAATCCTTTGGTAGCGAGCAAGAGGCAACCCAATGGCTCAAAAAGACACAGGCGCAGCTTGAGTTGGGTCTATATGAAGATAAGGTCAAAAACCATGTCAACCTAAAGGTAGGGTTTAGGGAGGCTGTCGAAAAATACATCCCTGCACACTCGGTACACAAAGGGAATCACCAGACCGAAGCTGGAATCCTCAGAATCCTCGCCAGTCGCTGGGAAGGTCGAAGTCTCAGCACTATTGGTAAACAAGACATTGTCTTACTCAAAGATGACCTCTTAGCCAAGGGTCGAGCTGCATCAACAGTAAATCACT
>JBIPON010000164.1:0-4147 GCA_044379065.1 Polynucleobacter sp.
CGCTACGACTCGCAATATTGATGTACTTGCCAATCAAGTCGCTGTTGACCCGCGCAACGAAGTCGCTCAGATTGAGGTCAAGGTCCTCCATGCTATCGTTTAACTTGGTTGCGAAATAGTAGCGGAACCACTCGGGATTAAAGCCCGACTCAATCACGCTGTTGGCTGAGATCAGAGTGCCGCGTGACTTACTCATCTTTTCGCCATCGACCGTGAGAAAGCCATGCGCGAATACGTTGGTTGGAGTGCGGTAGCCAGCGAAATGTAAGGTAGCGGGCCAAAATAAGGTGTGGAAATACAAAATGTCTTTACCAATAAAGTGGTACTGCTCGGTACTGCTATCGGGTTTAACCCACTCATTAAAATCCAGGCCTTTATCGGTGCAGTATTTTAAGAAACTGGCGTAGTAGCCAATCGGCGCATCGAGCCAGACATAAAAATACTTGCCAGGTGCATCGGGGATCTCAAAGCCAAAGTAAGGGGCATCGCGCGAAATATCCCAATCGCCTAATTTACTGTCGCCGGCTTGCCCAACCCATTCTTTCATTTTGTTGCGCGCTTCGGATTGCAGCGGCGTACGAACCTGGGTCCAGTCGCGTAAAAAGGTTTCACAGCGGGGATCCGATAACTTGAAGAAATAGTGATCCGACACTTTCCGAATCGGTGTCGCGCCACTAACGACCGAGAAGGGATCAATTAAGTCGGTAGGTGCATAGGTGGCGCCGCATTTTTCACAAGAGTCACCGTATTGATCCGGCGCTTTGCATTTAGGACACTTACCCTTGATAAAGCGATCCGGCAGGAACATTTCTTTCACGGGATCATAGGCCTGCTCGATGGCGCGCTTTTCAATCAGGCCGGTATCGCGAAGCTTGAGGTAAATATCTCCCGCGAGCTTTTCATTTTCAGGACTGTCGGTGGTGTAGTAGTGATCAAAGGAAATTAGAAAGGCATCAAAGTCGCGCTTATGTTCTTGCCAGACCTTGGTGATTAGCTCTTTGGGTGTCAGCCCCTCTTTCTCTGCACGCAGCATGATGGGGGTGCCATGGGTATCATCTGCTCCCATGTAGTGCACCTCATGACCCTGCATCCGTTGATAGCGAACCCAAATATCGGTTTGAATGTATTCCACCAAATGGCCAATGTGAATCTGCCCATTGGCATAAGGCAGGGCAGAGGTAACTAAAAGGCGGCGTGGTGAACGACTCATGCTGTAAGCGGGCTACGGTTTAGGTAAAAAGGCAAAATTGGGCTTCTCAGGTGAATTATGCTGCTAGAGCATGGATTTTAGACTGCGGTTAAAGTAAGGCTCGCATTTAAAATACTCAGAATGAATCAAGGAAGGCGTGTATGGCAGTAAATCCCCGAATTGCGATGTCCAATGCTTCTGTCCCCCTCATTCATGAGGTCCAGATCATTGATGAGGCTGGCCGCCATAAAACGGTTCACGTGCCGGGGGAGCGCTCGCTGACGATTTATTTGGACAAGCGTGAGCTCGTCACCCTCATGACCCTCGGTAGCGCCCCTGAGGCTCTGGTACTGGGTTATTTGCGCAACCAGCGTCTGGTGGAATCACCCGACGACATCGAAAGCATCCAGGTCGACTGGGAAACCGATTCAGCCGCTGTTAAAACCCGGCGCAGCACCGTCGATATCGATCAAATGACCAGCAAGCGCATTGTGACCACCGGCTGCGGACAGGGCACGATGTTTGGCGGATTAATCGAGGAAATGGAGCAAATCCGTTTAGCGGATGGCCCCACCTTGAATCAGGCGGCGATTGTGGATCTTATCGACCAAATTCGCCAACACGACACCATTTACAAGAAATCCGGCTCGGTTCACGCCTGCGCCGTATTTGAGCGCAAGGGCAATGATCGGGTTGAATTGCTCCACTTTATTGAGGACGTAGGTCGCCATAATGCCGTGGACTCGATTTCTGGGCTCATGTGGCTTGCGGATAAGGCGGGTCGGGATTTGGTATTTTTTACGACCGGGCGCTTAACCTCGGAGATGGTCATCAAGGGCGCGCAGATGGGCATCCCCTTTTTACTGACGCGCTCGGGCGTAACCCAGATGGGTCTTGAGCTAGCCCAAAAGACCCACCTGACACTTCTGTCCCGCTGCTCGGGAACCCATTTTGAGATTTACAACGCTCCTGAGCGGGTTGTTTTTAGTCCGCCCAAGCAGTAAATAGATGGTCTTCGGGACCGGGTTGGTTTTACAATTCCGCCATGACTATTAAATCCGACCACTGGATACGCCGCATGGCTCAAGAGGGCATGATTAGCCCGTTTGAGCCTGGCCAAATCCGCCAAGACGCCGCTGGACAAAAAATCGTGAGCTACGGTACTTCGAGCTACGGTTATGACATTCGCTGTGCGAACGAATTCAAGATCTTCACCAACATCAACAGCACGATTGTGGATCCGAAGCATTTCGATGAAAAATCCTTTGTGGATTTTCAGGGGGATGTGTGCATTATTCCGCCCAACTCCTTCGCCTTAGCACGAACGGTCGAATACTTCAAAATCCCACGTAGCGTTCTGACGATCTGCGTTGGTAAGAGCACGTATGCGCGCTGCGGCATTATTGTGAACGTCACGCCATTTGAGCCCGAGTGGGAAGGCTATGTCACCCTCGAGTTTTCAAACACCACGCCATTGCCAGCAAAAATTTACGCAGGCGAGGGCTGTGCTCAAGTCCTCTTTTTTGAAAGCGATGAAGTTTGCGGTACCTCCTATAAGGACCGCGGCGGCAAGTATCAAGGGCAGCAGGGCGTTACGCTACCCAAGACCTAATTGCATTCGGCAATTTTCCAAAGGCACACATGAAATTTCGTTTCCCAATCATCATTATTGATGAGGATTTTCGCTCTGAAAATATTTCTGGCTCGGGCATCCGCGACCTCGCTTTAGCGATCGAAGGTGAGGGCATCGAAGTGATTGGCTTAACCAGCTATGGAGACTTAACGTCATTCGCACAGCAAGCCTCGCGTGCCTCTTGTTTTGTTTTATCGATCGATGATGAGGAATTCATCAGCGATACCGAAGACAACGATTTACCCGCATTAAATAACCTGCGCGCCTTCGTTGCTGAAGTACGCAAGCGCAATGAAGACATTCCGATTTTCTTGTATGGCGAGACCCGTACCTCGCGCCATATGCCCAATGACATCTTGCGTGAGTTGCACGGCTTCATTCATATGAATGAAGATACGCCAGAGTTTGTAGCGCGCCACATCATCCGCGAAGCGAAGGTCTACCTCGACTCATTGGCGCCTCCCTTCTTCCGTGCCCTGACGCATTACGCTTCTGAAGGCTCGTATTCCTGGCATTGCCCCGGCCACTCGGGCGGTGTTGCTTTCCTCAAAAGCCCGGTGGGGCGGATGTTTCATCAATTCTTTGGTGAGAATATGCTGCGCGCTGACGTCTGTAATGCCGTTGAAGAATTAGGTCAGTTACTCGACCACACTGGTCCAGTGCTAGCGAGTGAACGCAATGCCGCGCGCATTTTCAATGCCGATCACTTGTTTTTCGTCACCAATGGCACGTCCACGTCCAACAAGATTGTTTGGCATTCGACGGTTGCTCCGGGCGATATTGTGATCGTTGATCGCAATTGCCATAAATCGGTGATTCATTCGATCACGATGATGGGCGCGATTCCAATTTTCCTGATGCCAACGCGTAATCACCTTGGCATCATCGGCCCGATTCCAAAAGAAGAGTTTGAGTGGGCCAACATCAAAAAGAAAATCGATGCCAACCCCTTCATTAAAGATAAGAACGCCATACCGCGCGTGATGACCCTCACGCAAAGTACCTACGACGGCATTATCTACAACGTCGAAATGATCAAAGACATGCTCGATGGCAAGGTGGATTCTTTGCATTTCGATGAGGCATGGTTACCCCATGCGGCCTTCCATCCCTTCTACAAAGACATGCATGCGATTGGCGCTGACCGCAAGCGCACCAAGAAAAGCTTGATGTTCGCAACCCAATCAACCCACAAACTGTTGGCTGGCTTATCGCAAGCATCGCAAGTCTTGGTGCAAGATGCGGATGAGCATAAATTGGATCGCGATTGCTTTAATGAAGCGTATTTAATGCACACCTCCACCAGCCCCCAGTACGCCATCATT
>JBIPON010000165.1:0-4123 GCA_044379065.1 Polynucleobacter sp.
ACATCGCACTCTACCGTTGGATTACCGCGTGAATCTAAAATTTCTCTACCGATAATATCGACGATGGCACTCATGAACTTCTCCTCAAAACTGCTCTTCTAAAAAAGTACCGCTTTTTTTCACAACCATATCAATTGCAACAAGCGATTCCAATAATTCTTTCATGCGGTTTAATGGCACCGCATTCGGCCCATCGGATAGCGCCTTGGCTGGGTCTGGGTGGGTCTCCATGAAGAGACCGCTAATACCGACTGCCATTGCAGCACGTGCCAATACGGGGACAAATTCACGCTGTCCTCCGCTACTGCCGCCCTGCCCACCTGGTAACTGCACAGAATGGGTTGCATCAAAGACGACGGGTGCATGGGTCTCACGCAAGATGGCAAGGCTACGCATATCCGACACTAAATTGTTGTAACCAAATGAGGCGCCGCGTTCGCAAACCATAAACTGATCCGGTACATTTGCTTCTGCTGCTGCATCACGGGCTTTCTGAATGACATTGAGCATCTCATGCGGAGATAGAAACTGGCCCTTCTTAAAATTGACAGGCTTACCGCTTTGCGCGCAAGCCCGAATGAAGTCCGTTTGACGGCATAAAAAAGCCGGTGTTTGCATTACGTCCACTACCGCAGCGACGGAAGCAATTTCGCTAATGTCATGCACGTCGGTCAAGACCGGTACGCCGATCTCTTTGCGGACTTTGGCTAAGATCGCTAAGCCTTTTTCCATACCAAGTCCCCGAAAGGAACTGCCCGAGGTGCGATTGGCTTTATCAAACGATGATTTATAAATAAATGGAATGCCAAGCGATCCAGTAATTTCTTTTAGCGTACCAGCAATATCCAGAGCCGACTGCTCAGACTCAATCACGCAAGGGCCAGCAATTAAGAAAAAACGTTGGTCTAGCCCAACATCAAATCCGCACAGTTTCATGCTGCCACCGCTTGATTTGCATCGTGGTGAACCAATGCCGCTTTAATGTAAGCCAAAAAGAGAGGATGTCCATCGCGTGGCGTCGAGGTAAATTCAGGGTGAAACTGCACACCAAAGAACCAAGGATGCATGGTTTTAGGTAACTCCATCATCTCGGGCAATGATTCAGTTGGGGTGCGTGCCGAGATAACCAGCCCAGACTCCTCCAAACGAGGTACATAAATATTATTGACCTCATACCGATGGCGATGGCGCTCGTTTACTTCATCGCCGTAAATGGTGTGCGCCAAGGTATTTGCTTTCACTGGGCAGCGCTGCGAACCGAGGCGCATCGTGCCGCCCAAATCGGAATCGTCACCGCGTTTTTCTACACGCCCTTCGCGGTCAAGCCATTCTGTAATCAAGGCTACAACGGGATGTGCTGTCTCCGAATCAAACTCGGTACTGTTGGCACCGGCAATGTGGGCTACATGGCGGGCAAATTCGATTACCGCCAATTGCATGCCTAAGCAGATGCCGAGGTACGGAATGCGGTTCTCGCGTGCATAGCGGATCGCGGCAATCTTGCCTTCGGTGCCGCGTTTACCAAAGCCGCCCGGCACCAAAATAGCATCCAAATTAGCGAGGCAAGCAATACCGTCTTTTTCAATCTGCTCTGAATCGATGTAGCGAATATTCACCCGGGTGTGGTTATGGATACCAGCATGGCGCAAGGCCTCAATTAAGGACTTATACGACTCGGTTAAGTCGACGTACTTACCCACCATGCCAATCGTGACCTCATGTTGGGGATTTTCCATCTCATAAACCAAATGCGTCCATACAGAGAGATCGGCTGGCTTCGCTTCGATTTGCAGTTCACGGCAGATCAGATCATCCATGCCCTGTTCGTGCAACATCTGTGGAATCTTGTAAATCGTATCAACATCCCATACGGAGATCACTGACTCTTCCCGTACGTTCGAGAATAAGGAAATCTTCGCGCGCTCATCCTCTGGAATCGGGCGATCGGCGCGGCACAGCAACACGGTTGGCATGATGCCGATCTCGCGTAGCTTTTGCACGGAATGCTGGGTTGGCTTTGTTTTTAGTTCGCCGGCACTGATTAAGTAGGGTACTAAAGTCAAATGGACGAATGCGCAGCTGTGGGGCGGCAGGCGCAGGCTCATTTGGCGCGCAGCCTCTAAAAACGGCAGGGACTCAATATCACCTACGGTGCCGCCAATTTCGCAAATGGCGACATCCACTTGACCGTCATGGCTGGCTTTAGCGCCCCGCTCGACAAAAGCCTGGATTTCATTCGTAATGTGCGGAATGACTTGAACTGTTTTGCCGAGGTATTCACCGCGCCGCTCCTTGCGAATCACGGATTCGTAAATCTGGCCGGTCGTAAAGTTATTGCTCTTACGCATCTTGGCAGACACGAATCGTTCGTAATGGCCCAGATCCAAATCGGTCTCGGCGCCATCTTCGGTCACAAAGACTTCGCCGTGCTGAAATGGGCTCATGGTGCCCGGATCAACGTTAATGTAGGGATCTAATTTAAGGAGGGTGACTTTCAGGCCGCGGGATTCGAGAATCGCGGCAAGCGAGGCAGCTGCAATTCCTTTCCCTAGGGAAGAAACTACGCCACCAGTGACAAAAACGTATTTGGTCATCGCGCTTTGGCTCTGTTGGAAATTCTAATTATACCGATACCTCCACCTGAGTCCAGAATTTGACCTGGCAGTAGAATCGGCTTTAAAGGGTAACTAGGCCCCACCCCCCCCATTGACTCGAGAGTGAAAAGACATGCGCTTTGTATTTGCCCTATTAATTAGCGTTCTCTCCCTATTCTATTTTTTGCCATTTGCCATTTCGTTTTACAAAAAACGGATCAATACCGGGGCTATTTTTGCCCTCAATCTATTTTTGGGCTGGTCTTTAATTGGATGGGTAATTGCCCTAGTTTGGGCCCTCAAGGCTGAACATACTATTTAAGGTCTTAAGGGCCTTCAAATTGGCTATTTAACCTTATTTAATAGCTTTTTTTACAAATTTTATTGTCTATAAACAAGCCAAAACATTACAATTGACTTGATCGAGGTCAAGTCCTTTGACGATCTCGCATTGCCATTCGATTGATAACCCCTTATTCATAGGAAACGCGATGTTAGAAGCTTACAACGCCCATGTTGCAGAACGCGCAGCACTTGGCATCCCCGCCCTGCCCTTAACCAAAGACCAGACCGCTGAGCTGATTGGTTTGTTGAAAAACCCCCCCAAGGGTAAAGAGGCGGAGCTGGTTGATCTCATAAGCTACCGTGTTCCAGCTGGCGTTGATGAGGCCGCTAAAGTAAAAGCCGAATTTTTAGCCGCCGTTGCCAAAGGAACGGATAAATCCCCCCTCATTTCCCGTATTAAAGCGACTGAGCTCCTCGGCACCATGCTGGGCGGCTACAACATTGCCCCACTGGTTGAATTACTGGCAGATGCAGAGTGCGCAGCTGCAGCGGCCCAGGCACTCAAGAAAACCCTCTTGATGTTTGATTACTTTAATGACGTTCAAGAGATGGCCGAGAAAGGCAATGCCCATGCAAAGTCAGTGATGCAAAGCTGGGCCGATGCAGAATGGTTTACGAGCCGTCCTGCCGTTCCAGAGAGCATGACCTTAACCGTATTTAAGGTGACGGGCGAGACCAATACCGATGATCTATCCCCCGCTCCGGATGCGTGGAGCCGCCCGGATATTCCGCTGCATGCGACCGTCATGCTGAAAAATCCCCGTGCCGGTATTGAGCCCGATGAAACTGGCGTACGTGGCCCGATGAAGCAGATTGAGGCTTTACAGAAAAAAGGCCATCAAATTGCCTATGTCGGCGATGTCGTCGGTACAGGCTCTTCCCGCAAATCAGCAACCAACTCAGTCCTCTGGTGGACCGGCCAAGACATCCCCTTTGTGCCTAATAAGCGCTATGGCGGTGTTTGCCTTGGTACCAAGATTGCCCCTATCTTCTTTAACACCATGGAAGACGCCGGCGCATTGCCAATTGAGCTCGACGTTAATCAAATGAATATGGGCGATGTGATTGAATTGCGCCCTTACGAAGGCAAGGCGTTTAAAAACGGTGCCGAGATTGCTGCATTCTCACTGAAGTCACCCGTGATTTTGGATGAAGTGCGTGCCGGTGGCCGTATTCCCCTGATC
>JBIPON010000035.1:0-12665 GCA_044379065.1 Polynucleobacter sp.
AGGATATGAAAAACGCCATGCGCGCTAAAGAGGCCGAGCGTTTAGGTGCCATTCGCCTTTTGCTGGCAGCGATCAAACAGCGCGAGGTTGATGAGCGCGTGGTGGTGGATGACGCCGGAGTAATCGCCATTGTTGAAAAATTAATCAAGCAGCGCAAAGACTCCATCAGCCAGTTTGAAAAAGCAGGCCGCGCTGATTTAGTGGCGATCGAAGCGGCTGAGATGGCCATCATGCAGGCCTATTTGCCAGCACAGTTATCCGATGCCGAGGTCGCAGCCATTGTGACTGCAACCATCAAACAACTGGGCGCCAGTGGACCGCAGGACATGGGCAAGGTGATTGGCGCGCTTAAGCCCCAACTGGCAGGCAAAGCCGATATGGGCGCGGTATCCGGTCTTGTGAAAGCCGCACTCGCTCAGTAAGCGTAAAGCAAACCGCATCATGGGCATGATCCCTCAATCGTTTATTGCGGATTTATTAAATCGAGTCGACATTGTCGATGTCGTTGGGCAGCACGTTAAGTTAAAAAAAGCAGGCGCCAACTATCAAGGCCTGTGCCCATTCCATCAAGAAAAGTCTCCGTCGTTTTCCGTATCTGCGACCAAGCAGTTCTATCACTGCTTCGGTTGTGGTGCCCACGGTTCTGCCATCGGCTTTTTAATGGAGTACTCGGGGCTCGGTTACGTTGAAACGATTGAAGAGCTCGCACGCTCTGCCGGACTCACCGTACCGCGTGAGGAGCGCACTGCCAATGATGTGGCAAGGCAACAGCAGGCTCTCGCCTTAAGTGAAGTGATGGGTTTAGCAGCCGATTGGTACAAAACTCAGTTAAAAGCGGCGCCGCGTGCGATTGATTATTTAAAAAGCCGTGGCCTTACCGGTGAAGTTGCGAAGCGCTATTCACTGGGGTATGCGCCCGATGGCTGGCAAGGGTTGGAAGCGGTGTTTGGTAGTTATGCCGACGACGCTACTGCCAAGCCTTTACTTGAAGGTGGCTTGTTGATTCAAAGTGAAACCAGTGAGTCCAATCAAACGGCGCGACGTTATGACCGCTTTCGTGATCGCGTGATGTTCCCCATCCGCAACCACAAGGGGCAGGTAATTGGTTTTGGTGGACGAATCTTGGATCAAGGTGAGCCAAAGTATTTGAACTCCCCTGAGACGCCACTTTTTTCTAAAGGCAACACGCTGTATGGTTTGTTTGAGGCGCGCCAAGCGATTCGGGCGCAAGAGTACGTCTTAGTTTGCGAAGGCTATATGGACGTGGTGGCACTGGCGCAATTGGGCTTTCCGAATGCCGTAGCAACCTTAGGTACCGCATGCACCGCCAATCACGTTCGTATGCTCTTGCGCCAAACCGATCGCATTGTGTTTTCATTCGATGGGGATGCCGCCGGTCAACGTGCAGCGCAGCGCGCGCTTGAGGCGTGCCTGCCATTAATGTCAGACGATAAAGAAATCCGTTTCTTGTTTTTACCAACGGAACATGATCCTGATAGTTATGTTCGGGCATACGGTGCGCCTGCGTTTGAAAAAGCCATTAAAGAGGCTACGTCGTTCTCCGGATTCTTTTTTAAGATCGTGAGCGAGGGGCATGACCTAACTTCGCCTGAAGGCCGAGCGCAAACGCACCATGCTGCCAAGCCCCTCTTCCTATCTATGGCACCGATTGCCTTGCGTTCGCAAATGCTGCGCGAGGTGGCAATTCGAACTTCCTCCACCGCAGCTGAATTAGAAGCATTTTGCGGACTGACCGTTGCGCCAGCGGTACGCAGCAGTTCTCCAGCGCAGGGAACGTCGGCAGTGCAAACGAGTGCTGGAGCACGAACCCAATCCAGTACGTGGCAGCCCGGTAAGGGCTATAGTAAAAAGCCAGCCGCACCGGTGATGCCGCCACCCAATGCGCCGATGGATTTAGCAGAGCAAATTTTGCGTTTGTTGATTCAGTTTCCGCATTTGGGCAGGGACCTCAATACCGAGCAGCGCCAGTTAGTCCTGGCAGCAGCGGAGCAGCGCTCAGCTAATGCATTGATCTTGATGACGGATTTACTCAAGCAGTGCGATCAACTGGATCTATCACCAAATGCTTCCGCTGCAGAGCCGACCATCGGTGCGGGTGCCTTTGCATTGTTTCAGGAACAACTCTCCCGAAGTGAATTGGCATCGATGTATGAGGTACTGCGCAAACGGGTGATGGAGTCGGATTTAGATGCAGCGGGCGCTGCTGCCGATCTAGATGGTGCTCTAAAAAAGCTCAATTTGCTGCAACTGAAAAATGAAATGACCGCCATTACCCAGCGTATCTCCAGCGGCGAAGCGTCGGATTTGGATCGGGCGCGGTATCGTGAGTTGGGCGAACGCCTGAAGTTTTCCTAAGAAAAGCCCCTTAAGCCCCTTAGGCCCGTAAAAATACCCTATTTAAGCCCGATTTATTGCTTATTCCAGCGTCAGAAAATACCGAATCGACTATAATCCTCTGTTCAGAGAAAAAATACGAAGTAATTCAGTCACTTGCGTCATTAATTTGGATTTATTGACCGTAGTGGCCCAGGCAATTGGTCTGACCCATTGAAACCAACAATTAATTAAGTAAGTGAGCGTAAACCTATGCCAAGCAGCAAGATCAAGAAAAGCGCGAAACCCGTGAAAAATACCTCAGCAGCAAGCAAGTCCAAACCCCTTGCCAAGAAAACAGCCGCCCCAGTTAAAGGCAAAGTCGCTTCCAAAGCGCCAGTAAAGAAAGCCAGCGCGACAAGCAAAGCCAAAGTGCCTGCCAAAAAGGCAGCACCCCTAAAGTCCAAGCCTGCATCCAAAGTAGCCCCTAAAAAAGCTACGGCGCCTGCGAAGGCCGCAAAAAAGCCAATTGCTAAATCGGCTAAGCCAATCGCAAAGTCCGCTAAGAATACAAAGACTACAAAGCCGGCAACAAAAGCGCCTGCAAAGGCAGTCAAAAAACCAGAAGCAAAGGCAAATGCGAAGCCAGTAGCGAAGCCAGTAGCCAAAGCTGCTACAAAAGCAAAGCCAGAAGCTAAGCCAAGTAAAGAAACTAAAAAAGTCGCAGTCGCTGCCAAGTCTGGCAAAGATATTCCTGCAAAAAAAGGGAAGGCGGTAGAGCCTGAAGTGGTTACACCAAAAGGCAAGGGCAAGTCCAAAGCGACTGCACCTGCTGAGGCATTGCAAGACGGAGGCCTAGAAGAGGGTAAAAAAACCAAAGGACGCAAAGCCAAAGCCGAAGTCCCAGCTGCTGAATCTGGCGAAGACAATCGCACCGATCGGCAAAAAGCCCGCGACCGTAAAGCCAAAGAGAAGGCTCTCTTAAAAGAATTTGCAGCACAACAGTTAGGCTCGGAAGAGCAGCAAGAGTTACGTCGCGCACGCCTGAAAACCCTGATTAAGATGGGTAAGTCGAAGGGCTATTTAACCCACGGCGAAATGAATGACGTGATGTCCGACGAATTGTCGGATGCGGATGCGCTCGAGACCTTAATTGGTTTGCTCAATGACATTGGCATTACCGTATACGAGCAAGCCCCTGATGCAGAAACCCTCCTCCTCAATGAGAATGGTATTTCAGGTGCATCCGATGAAGAGGCGGAAGAAGAAGCTGAAGCTGCGCTATCAACCGTTGACTCGGAGTTTGGCCGAACGACTGACCCTGTGCGCATGTATATGCGCGAGATGGGAACGGTAGATCTCTTGACCCGTGAGGGCGAGATTGTAATTGCCAAGAAAATTGAGGCAGGCCTCAAAGATATGGTGATGGCGCTTTCCGCATGTCCGGTCACCATTGCTGAAATCATTGGTAACGCTGACAAAATTGTTTCGGGCGAAATGGAGATTGATCAGTTTGTCGATGGTTTAGTTGATCCCAATGCTGAAGATATTCAGCTCGGACCCGATGAGCCAGAAGAAGACCTAGACGCAGTAGAGGGCGATGACGATGGCGGTGAAGAGGATTCTGGTGGCGGCGGTGGTGGTTCAAGCACAGCGAGTGCCAAGCAACTCGAAGAGCTCAAGCAGATTTCTTTAGAGAAATTTGCCATCATTCGTACCCAGGCTGACAAGATGCGCCGTGCCTATGATCGGGATGGATACAACTGCCCTGGATACATCAAGGCACAAGAAGCCATTCGCAATGAATTGCTCGGCTTCCGTTTGACAGCGAAGAGCGTTGAGAAGCTGTGCGACACCATGCGTTCCCAAGTGGATCAAGTATGGAAACTCGAGCGTGGCATTGTTAGCTTATTGGTCGACAAAATTGGCGTACCACGTGGTGAAGTATTAAAAGACTTCCCGAAGATGTCCATGAATTTGAAGTGGACCGCCAATTTATTGAAAGACAATAAGTCCTACAGTGCACTCTTAGAGCGTAATGTTCCTGCGATTCAAGAACTGCAACAAAAGCTGATTGATATTCAGACCAGGGTTGTTTTACCTTTGCCTGAATTGAAAGAAGTGAACAAGCAAATGATTGCAGGCGAGAAGCGCGCACGTGAAGCCAAGCGGGAGATGACCGTTGCCAACTTGCGTTTGGTGATCTCGATTGCCAAGAAATACACCAACCGCGGCTTGCAGTTCCTCGATTTGATTCAAGAAGGCAACATTGGCCTCATGAAAGCAGTGGATAAGTTTGAGTATCGACGCGGCTATAAGTTCTCTACCTATGCAACCTGGTGGATTCGTCAGGCCATTACCCGCTCGATTGCGGATCAGGCCCGCACGATTCGTATTCCGGTCCACATGATTGAAACCATCAATAAGATGAACCGGATTAGCCGTCAGATCTTGCAAGAGACCGGACACGAGCCTGATGCGGCAACCTTGGCATTAAAGATGGAGATTCCGGAAGACAAAATCCGTAAGATCATGAAGATTGCCAAAGAGCCTATCTCGATGGAAACACCGATTGGCGATGATGAAGATTCCCATTTAGGCGACTTCATTGAAGACGGTAACACCTTGGCTCCAGCCGAAGCGGCTTTGCATGAATCCATGCGCGACGTCGTTAAGGATGTGCTCGATTCATTAACGCCGCGCGAAGCCAAAGTACTGCGTATGCGCTTCGGTGTAGAAATGAGCACAGACCATACCCTCGAAGAAGTGGGTAAACAGTTTGACGTTACTCGTGAGCGCATCCGTCAGATTGAAGCCAAGGCTTTGAGAAAGATGCGTCACCCTAGCCGCAGCGACAAGCTCAAGACTTTCCTCGAAGAGGATTGAGCAATCGAACTGCTATCGTGAGTCCTTAAATAAAAGGATTCACGATCTGCAGTCGTTTGTCGATGGTTTGTCGGTGTTGCATGTCTTCTGAGTACAGCCGCTCACATCCCGCCTGTAGCGCAGCAGCAATAATCATCGAATCGAAGTGCTGGTATCCATATCTTCTGGATACCATTAGGCCAATCTCGAATGTCTCTAGGTCAAGCGACCGAACATTAAATGTCGAAGTAAATAGATCTAAAAACGAGTCAAGCTCGGCGTGCGTTAGCTTAATTTTTCTCAGGCTTGCTGACGTGAACTCATTCAGTACCTGAACGCTGATTACATTGGATTTTTGTAGATTGCGGCTGACCCAATTTGACTTATCCTCATCCGAGGAAAGAAGGTAAAGCAGGGTATTGGTATCAAAGAATATCTTTTTAGCGTTCATTCAATTCAGATCGATCAAAGTGAAAATCGGCGGGCATGCGTCCACGGAATTTTCGCAAACCTTCAATCCTCTCTTGCAGAGATGGTTTCTTTTTCACTTGAAAATGTTTTTTATCGGCGACATGAATTTCAATATCATCCCCTTCCTTCAGCTTGAGATGCTCCACAACCTGTGAGGGCAGTCGGATGGCTAAGCTGTTGCCCCATTTGGATACGATCATGAATTTTCTCCTATAAGATATACATATAATAATGTATATCTAAATAAGTTAAAATGAAACCATCCTAAGCATCTAGCAGGCAAGGATCAGTAAGCGTTCAATTACAATGACAGATTAGGGCCCATAGCTCAGTTGGTTAGAGCAGAGGACTCATAATCCTTTGGTCCCAGGTTCAAGTCCTGGTGGGCCCACCAATAAAATCAACGACTTAGGGAGAAATTCTTAGGTCGTTTTTCTTTCTGCGTAGTTGGTGTGCAGCACATATCACCAGTAAACCCCAATAGATATATGGCTTTCGCTTGGAGCAATCAACTAATTTAGATTGTGGTGTGAATGCTCGAGGGCTACTATCGGCCAGCAGCAGTCTGGTGATAACTTTACACGCTATCCTTGAATAACAAATTAAGTGATTCGGCATACTGAGCGGAGTTAATTGCTTTTTCATCCATGAATACGCTTTGTACGGTAAAGCCTGGTATGACTAATCCAAACAGGGCTACAGATAGCTGTTCAGTATTTCTAACTTTTTTGATCTTGCCTTTTTTCATCAAGAGAATAATTTTTTGTTCTAAGGCACCACGTATTTTTTCAAAGTAGGTCACCATCGTTTTGCGCACCTCAGGTTCCACCATCGACAGGGACCAAACATGAAACGCAATTCCCTTGCCGGGACCTTTGGTAATTTCTTCGGCAAAACTTGCTAGTTCTTGAATAATCTCCAACAGACTCAAATCACGCTCACCCGATGCTTTGAGAATGGCCTCAATCCGTTCATAAAATCGTCCGAGATTCTGTTCAGTGATGATTTGAACAATCTCTTCTTTGGTTTTGAAGTAATGGTAAAGATTGCCTCTGGAAAACCCACAAGCTTCTTGAATATCCTTAACAGAAGTCCCTGCAAAACCTTGGCGAGCAAAACACGATCTTGCTGCTTGCAAGATCTTTTCTCTACCTCCAACAAGCTCTTCTTCTTTGGCTTTGATCAAGCGTTTTTTAATGGGACTCTTTTGCCCAGTTTTCTTGACGGGTGAGTTGGCTTTAGAAACTGCTTTTCGATTTGGCGCCATGGTTGCATTCCTTAAAAACCGACCGCTTGTTTCAAATTTAGTGATTGTTCTCAGTATCAGCTTTAGGAGCCATATTTTATAAAGGCTTCGTGGCTATATTAGTTTAAAAACCGACCGCTTGTTGCAAATTTACTAATAAATGTGTCTATAAAGTTAACTATATTTTTAACACAAACTAACTGGTCAGTTTAAAGAAACTTTCTTAAATGAATTTGGAGAGTATTCGTGCGTAGATATTTTTTGATTTGTTTTAGCCTGATTGCGTTCCTTCTCTCTGGGTGTGGGGGTTCATCTGACTCGTCATCAACACCAGCTACAACCCCTTATACGATTGGTGGAACTATCTCTGGATTAACGAGTGGCTCACTGGTTCTTAAGAATAATGGTGGGGATGCTTTAACTATCAATGCGAATAGCACTACATTTACTTTTGCAACTGCTTTAGCAAGCGGCACTAGCTATGCAGTCACAGTTGGCACACAACCAAGTGGTCTCACTTGTAGTGTGAGTAACGGTACTGGTACTGTAGCAAGTGCCAATGTGACCAATGTGACTATTACTTGTGCCACTACCACTTATACAGTAGGCGGAACAGTCAGCGGTCTTGCGCCTGGAACTTCAGTGACATTACAAGTCAATAGCTCAAACCCCACTACAGTTAGTAGTAATGGAAGTTTTACCTTTTCCACTCCTCTAGCTAATGGAACCCCATATGAAGTAAGCATAGGCACACAACCAACTGGCTTATCTTGCTCTATACCAAATGGAGCGGGGACCCTTTCAGGGTCAAATGTGACTAATGTGAGCGTTTCTTGTAAGCCACAATATGTTTATGTTACGAATCAGGGTAATGGCACTATAAATGGCACTATATCCACTTACTCGATAAATAGTGATGGGACTTTGAGTAACATAAGCACAGAAATAGCTGGAAAAAGTCCTAGAGCATTAGCAATTAATCCCTCTGGCACCTTTGTTTATGTAGTAAATAATGTAGACAGGACTGTCTCAATGTACTCCATCAATAATGATGGTACTTTGAGTAGCTTAGGTGCTGAAGCTACAGGCCAATCTCCGCAAGGAATTGCAATTCATCCTGCTGGTACTTATGCTTATGTCACTGCCCTTGATATTGTGGGTGATCCCATTGTCAATGTTTATGAAATTCGCAGCGATGGAACTTTAAGTATCTTAACTAATGGACCGGCTTTTGGTTTGCCCAAGGCGATTGCAATTAACCCAGCTGGAACATACGCCTATGTGACTGATTCAATTGGCACTACTCTAACGATGAATGGCATTTACAGTAGTGGGAATACTGGCACTCTTTATTCCTTAAGCCCCCCTTCAGTAACAACGGGAGCTAACTCTTCCGGCATCACAATTAACAAACAAGGTACTTTCGCCTACGTAACGAATCGTGGAGGTACTGTATCAATGTATTCAATTAACAATAACGGCACTTTAAGCTCCCTAGGGACTGTAGCGGCTGGATCTCATCCTAATGAAATTGTAATTAACCCGGCCGGTACATACGCCTATGTAACTAATTCTGGTAGTAGTGACGTATCGATGTATTCCATCAACAGCGATGGTACTTTAAGAGCCCTAACTCCTTCTACGGAAGCATCTGGATGGATTCCTTACGGGATTGCAATTAACGCAGCTGGTTCTTATGCTTATGTAGTTAATCAAGGAGATAACACTATATCTATTTACTCTATTAATAGTGATGGTACTTTGCGTTTGGTAAGTACGGCAGTGGCAGGGAGCACACCATGGGGAATTTCTATTACTAATTGAGGCAATATCTTAAAATGAATTTGTTTTGACTTAAAGCCACCTTCGGGCGGCTTTTCTTTTAATGTCTGTTTTTGGCCCTTAGCTGCCCCTCGCTATGCAAGGGTTACTTAAAGTAACGCTCACAAATCATTCAAAAACTATTTGGAGCAACGAAGTGCTAAACGGTTGCTCCAAAATTCCTGTGGTTTTCAAAACCAAAGAGTGAGATGGTATTTGTTGTGATCTAGTTAATCTAGTCACACAAATACTCACACACCGATAATGAAGCGACGTAACCTCTTGAAATCCTAATGGTTTTCTTTGGATGTCTACTCTCATAATCCTTTGGTCCCAGGTTCAAGTCCTGGTGGGCCCACCAGCAATATCAATGACTTAGCGTGAGAGCGCTAGGTCATTTTTCGTTAATGTGTAGTCGGTGTGTAGCAAATATCACCGCTAGGCCCCAATAGATATATGGCTCTGACTTGGGCATCTTAACTATTAGTACATTTAACTGAACCTGAAATTAGTAATCTTCTTCATCGGCATCCTCATCCTCAGTAATTCCCACATAGCTTTTCTCTTCCTTGGCCCAGTAGTACTTGTATGGATCTTCTAGTTCAGTTGCAAGCTTCTTGAATAAATTTACCCTTTTCTTCAGGGGATGCTTTTCTTCTGCAAAGTGTCGAACAATATTGAGCCAATGTTCTGCGTATCTCTTTTCTTGATCTGAGAAATCATTGGTGGCAGCTTCAATGCTAATTAGATAGTTTTCTAACTCGCGTAGCTCTTGAGTAAGTTTTGATTCTAGAAGGGCTTTATCAAGTTGAGCGTGTTGACTTGTAACTATGTTTTCATTATGAATTCTTATGGCTTTTTTGCGCTCGTATTCAACTTGCTCCCTGTATCGACGTTCCCGTTCAGCTTTTATGTCACTTGGCGCTTCTAAAAGATAGTTCAGAACCAAATCCATTTGCTGCTCTAGTTTGATGCGTTTTTGGTCCTTGAATATCTCAGGGTAATATTTAAACTCATGCTTAATCTCAAAGTAAATAACGCCATTGGGATAATTTCTGTAGTCGCCGCTATAAACGTCAAGCTTCTCAAGCAACTTTTGACTCTTGATTGACAAGCTGGTTTTCGAATAACCCTCTCTAATATTGATATACATCTTTTCGCCATCCTTTTCTATAGCGAATTCTTTCTGTCTATAACGATCTTTTTCCTCAAATAAGAATATGTACCCTTCATCAGCCAAGGCTTTAAGAATTGGATCTAGGATTTTTAGACTTTGAAACATTGTGGAAAAGGATGCGCAAATGGGAATGCACCCATCTGAGGGCCGATAATGAAATCGTCCTTTATCCTCGTATGGCATATCGTCATCTAAAGATCTGTAACGTGAGTTGCCATTTTTACGATGCTTTTCAATAGCCTGTTGATAGCGTGTTGCTAAGTCGTAGATGTTCTTGGTGAGTGGATGCAACTTAGTTAGATCTTTAAGAGGTTTTAGTTTTTGCTCTGGCGATTTTTCTAAGGCCTCCTCTATGGCCTTATCACGTTGATGTGCCTCTTTCGCGACCTTGACAGCTACGGGATTAATTTCAATTTCGGGGTTGTATTTGGGTCTTGGAATTTCAGGTTTTGCAAAGCCTTTGCCGTAAAATAGTTTTTGCCAATGACCCTGTGGCGGCAGCGGAATCTCAAACTTAATACAAGCTTTACGAAGCCCAACATCGCTGCAACCAAAATTTTTAGCAAGCTTAGTCATGGGTGTGACCCAAACTTGTTCAAAGAGCTCTAAACGGGTGGTTTTCATGCGATCCTCTTTTAGTGGAATTCTATGAAGATTACGCGAGAGCGTTACTTTAAGTAACGCTTGTTAAGATCGCTTACCTATGCTAATATGCATGAAATTTCAATAAAAAATCATGCAAAAAGAGCCAGTAAAACCATCCTTAAGTACATCGCCCGAAGTGCGCAATAGCGCATTGGGGAGACTTCGCTCGCACCTTAAAGGGGGTCATGTCTATAGAAGAGAGGATCTTTTAGGTGACTCCAATGCAGTTGACCGTCATTTAAAACAATTGGTTGATGCGGGTGATTTAGAAAAGCTGGCGCAAGGGCTGTATTACGCACCTAAGTCCTCCGCTTTTGGCAGAGTGCCTCCAAAAGACGAAGATTTAGTAGAGGCTTTTCTAAAAGACCAAGACTTTTTGCTGCTCTCGCCTAATAGCTATAACTCACTGGGCTTGGGAACAACTCAGCTCTATAACAAGACTGTGGTGTATAACCATAAACGCCATGGCGTCTTTAAATTAGGTAATAGAAGTTTTGAATTTCGGGTAAAACCGCGCTTTCCAAAAAAGCTGGATAAAGAATTCTTATTGGTGGATCTATTGAATAACCTAGATTCGCTTGCCGAGAATAAAGATGATGTATTGGCTAAGGCAGAGAAGCAGTTAAATAAGTTTGAAACTTCTATATTACAAAAAACAGTTAGTGCTTATGGGGCAGGAAGAACGAAGAAGCGGGTTTCGTCTTGGTTGCGTGACACGCAGAGAGCGAGTGTTTAATGCTTTTGCATGACCACAAAGATTTCAGAGATCTGATTGCTGCTGTATCAGACAATATGGGTATTGATCCCACATTGGTTGAAAAGGATTATTGGATCATGCATTGCCTTTGGGGATTGCAGCAACAAGGATTTACATTTGAATTGAAGGGTGGAACTTCATTATCCAAGGGGTTTGGACTCATTCATCGCTTTTCCGAAGATATTGATATCCGCATTGAGCCGCCAGCAGGCTTGGATGTTAAGACTGGCAAAAATCAAGATAAAGAAGCGCATATAAAATCTCGATCTGCTTTTTACGATTGGGTTGCCAGTGAGTTGAAGATTCTTGGTATACAAGATGTTGTGCGAGATCATGCATTTGATGACTCAGAAAAAATGCGCAGTGGTGGGGTCCGCTTAAATTACCAATCAATAATGCCATCGTTGGGTGGTTTAAAGGATGGTGTTTTATTAGAGTTAGGCTTTGACGATACGGCACCCAATCAGCCGGTAGATATTTCATCATGGGCATACGATTATGCAATTAAGTACGTCAAAGACATTGATGACAATAGAGCCAAAAATGTCTTGTGTTACTTGCCTGAATATACTTTTGTGGAAAAACTGCAAACCATCTCTACGAAGTATCGCCAATACAAAGATGGCAAAGGATTTCCTAAGAACTTCCTAAGGCATTACTACGACGTATATTGCTTATTGGATTATCCATCAGTGTTGGAATTTATTAAGACTGATAGGTATCAGACTAGGAAGGTAGAGTGTTTTCCCAAGTCCGATAACTTAATCATTTCTCAAAACCCAGCTTTTCTTCTGAGTGATTCGGAAGACCGAAAGTTGTTTGAATCAGAATATCAAAAAGTAACTAGCCTATATTACAAAGGCCAGCCAAATTTTCCTGATCTATTAAATCGGATTAGTCAGCATCTAAAGGTTTTGTAGGTAAATCCATTTTGGAGCAACGAAGTGTTAGATGGTTGCTCCAAAATTCCTTTGGTTTTGAAAACCAAAGAGTGAGCCAGTACTTCTTTTTAATCCATGAATTTACTTACACATTTGCTTATACACCGACACTGACCACCCGCAGACCCCCTTTTTATAAGGGTCTACCTTGGATGTCTGCTCTCATAATCCTTTGGTCCCAGGTTCAAGTCCTGGTGGGCCCACCAGAAAAGCAAACCCTCATCAGAAATGGTGGGGGTTTTTTTTGAGCGTTGCTTAAAGTAACGGTCACTGCAAATATCGAGCTTATTTGCGTTCAGGGAAGTAAACTTATATTCGAGGTCGAGGCTCACGATGAGGTTGACGTCATTTCGCGAGGCAGATATGAAAGAATGATTATTAATAAAGAGCAGTTTGAAGAACGTATGC
>JBIPON010000166.1:0-4098 GCA_044379065.1 Polynucleobacter sp.
AGCGCGTGGCATTGGCCAATAACCTGCCACAAACCTTGGTATTGGGTCAGCAACGCGCTCTCGCTGAGATCCTGCAGCAGCTGGAGGCTGATCTCTTTGCGGCATCGGCCAATTTACCCAAGCCCATACTTCGTCGATAAAGTGCTTTAGCCCTCATCAAGGTAGGCTAAGCACTTTTAGGCTACAGTGCTGTGTACAAGTTGATATTGCGTTGAAGGAAAAAAAATGGACTTAGGTATTAAAGGAAAAACAGCATTGGTTTTAGCGTCCAGCCGTGGACTAGGTCAAGCGATGGCGGTGGCGCTTGCCCGTGAAGGTGTGAACGTGGCAGTGACAGGCCGTAATCCAGAAGGGCTTGCGCAAACCGTGGCCATGATCGAGGCGGCCGGCGGTAAGGCAATGGCCCTGAATTGGGATCTATCCGATCTGTCGGTCATCGATGCCCACGTTTCTAAAGTGGAAGCTACTTTTGGGCCGATTGATATTTTGATTAATAATACGGGCGGCCCTGCGCCAACCCCGGCAGCAGGTCAAGATCCACAGATGTGGGCAAAGAGCTTTAATGACATGGTGCTTTCATTAATAGCCATTACGGATCGTGTATTGCCAGGCATGCGTCAGCGTGGCTGGGGTCGCATTATGACAAGTACCACATCGGGTGCGATTGCTCCGATTAAAAACTTGGCGATCTCCAACACACTACGTGCATCCCTGCTGGCTTGGTCAAAGACCCTGGCTGCTGAAGTGGCGGGCGAGGGTATTACCGTTAATGTCATCATGCCGGGCCGGGTTGCAACGGATCGCTTACGGCAATTGGATGAAGCGCGGGCGAAGCGTGAGAATGTGCCATACGATGCGGTGGTGGCTGCGAGCATTAAATTGATTCCAGCTGGACGCTATGGCGATCCGAAAGAGTATGGCGATACCGCTGCATTCTTGGCTAGCGCTAATGCCTCTTACATTACTGGCTCTGTCATTCGCGTGGATGGCGGACAGATTCAGGGGATTTGAGCGAGTCGTGATTGAGCAGGCATGGAGGTGGTTTAGGCGCGACTTGCAGTCGCCCGAATTGCTCTGGCTAGGCATTGCTCTCAGCCTATCGGTTGCAGCTCTTTCCAGCGTCGGCTTTTTAGCCGACCGCATGCAGCGCGCCTTTGAGTTTGATGCGCGCCAACTGCTGGCAGCCGATTTATTAATTGCTGCCGATCAGCCCATTCCAGCGCGATTTATTGAAGCAGCCAAAGACCGCAAGTTATCGATCGCGCAAACGGTAGTTTTTCCGAGCATGGCAACGCTAGGTGAGCGAGGGAAGCTATCGTCACTGAAGGCCGTGAGCAGCGACTACCCCTTGCGCGGGGAACTTCAAATCAGCCGGAGGACGAACCCTCAGGACAAAGATAAAGTCAACAGCAGTAATGGTCCAGCACCCGGTAATGCCTGGGTCGATCCAGCCTTGCTTGAAGTCTTGCAAGCCAAGATTGGCGATACGCTTGCATTAGGGCAGGCGCGCTTACGCATTGATGCTGTCTTGCTGCGCGAACTCGATCGCGGCGCCGCATTTATGAACTTTGCCCCTCGAGTCATGATCGCTTTAGAAGATTTACCCAAGACCGAGTTACTTGGCTTGGGGAGTCGCGTGACCTATCGATTGCTAGTTGCCGGCTCCAATGCCTCTGTTGCGGATTATCAAAATTGGGTGGTGAATGCGATCGAGTCGGACCAGCTGCGCGGTATGCGCATTGAAACCCTCGAGACGGGTCAGCCGGTGATGCGCAAAACTCTTGATCGAGCTGAACGTTTTTTATCCTTAATTGCATTGTTAACTGCGATGGTCTCTGCGGTAGCGATTGCTTTGGCAGCGCGCCGTTACGTGGTGCGACAGGCTAATGTGTGTGCGGTCATGAAATGCCTTGGTGCCACCCAAGGTACGATCCTGCGCCAGCAATTGAAAACACTGGCATTGTTGGGTTTATTGGCAGCCGCATGCGGAATCGCAGTGGGTTGGCTGATTCAGTATGGGCTCATGTGGTTCTTGGGTAATTTACTGTTGGCTGATTTACCGCCACCATCCCTGTGGCCGGTTTTATGGAGCGCGCTGCTCTCTTGGTTTTTGTTATTGGGTTTTGCAGGACCGCCTTTACTCACCTTGGTACAGGTCTCGCCGGTACGCTTAGTTCGCCGTGAGCTGAGCGGAGTTCCGGTTGCAGCGCGCTGGGTCGCTTTATTGGGGCTGCTGAGTTTTGCTGTCTTGCTACTCTGGGCAGCGCGCGATTGGAAACTCGCTAGTTGGGTTGGCGTGAGTTTTGGCGGTGCGATTGCCGTGTTTGCATTGCTATCCTGGATTGCTCTGAAACTGTTGGCTCGCTCCTCTGTTAGCGGGATTCTCAGCCGACTTGGATTTGTAGGACGCTTTGCTTTACGCTCGCAAGCGCGGAGCCCCGCTTTTGCCGTGATGCAAATTACTGCATTGGCAATTGCCTTGATGGCGCTGCTTATCATCCTGCTCTTGCGACAGGATTTACTGAAAACCTGGCAAGGTAATGTGCCGGTCGATGCACCGAATCGCTTTGTCATTAATATCCAAAGCGATCAACGCGATGCCTTAACGCAAGACCTTCTAGTAGCAGGCTTGGGTAAGCCCGATTTGTATCCCATGGTGCGTGGTCGTCTAGTGGAGATCAATAACCGCGCAGTGATGCCGAGCGATTACAGCAAAGATAATGCGCGCCGTTTAGTGGATCGCGAATTTAATTTGTCGTACACCATGGATTTGCCGGGCGGCAATCAAGTGGTTGCGGGTAACTGGTTTAAACAAGACAAACCCCAAATCTCTGTCGAGGCTGGCATAGCTAAAACCCTGGGATTAAAATTGGGTGATCGATTGGCATTTGAGATTGCCGGCGAGACCGTCAGCGCTGAAATTACCTCTTTACGTACATTGGAGTGGGGCTCGATGCGCGTGAATTTCTTTGTGATCATGCCGCCAGTGCTCTTGCAAGACTTGCCACAATCCTGGATTACCGCGTATTACCAACCACCGTCCATCGAAGTGCAGGACTTCCGCTTAACCCAGCGCTATCCAAACATCACCGTAGTAGATGTGGCGAATTCCTTACAACAAATCCAAGATGTGCTCAATCGCTTAGGTGCCGCCTTGGGCCTCTTGTTTACATTCACGATTGCCGCAGCCATCTTGGTATTGTTTGCGGCGATTTCAGCAACGCAAGATGAGCGCTTTCGGGATGCAGCACTCCTTAAGGCAGTCGGCGCTTCGAGTCCTACGTTGGCTGCCATTGCGAGTATTGAATTGGCGATTGTGGGAGGATTGGCCGGCCTCTTGGGCGGATTTGCAGCGGCTCTAGCTGCTTGGGCGCTAGGGCATTTCGTGCTTGAAATTGAATTCAATTCTTTTGCATCGTCGATTGCGATGGGCGTTGCATTTGGATTGATTGCATGCGCAATTGCAGGCTATCAATTTCAACGGAAGATCCAGCGGGCTACGGCAATTGATTGTTTGCGAGAAGCCTAAGCAATTCAGCGAAGTAGCTTTACTTTCGCTTTTCCAATTTGGGGAGCTGAATTAACTTAGTTTTGCCTAGCCGATCAGGAATCGTTTGGCGGTGACGCCGGTCCAAGTAAATGGACAGCGGCCAGAGGAAAAGGGATACCGCAAACAGCAGACCAATGATTGCCCACTTTTGCAGTTCTGCACTGGCTTGAATCAGGATGCAAGGCACCAGCCACAGCGAGCCGTAGACGTAGCGCCACAGGGCTTGTCTGCGCGTGAGGCGCGCACCCGAAATGGAAACCAGTTTGACCCGCCACGTTTGCATTGCTAAAGTTTGTCCAGTATGAGTCCAATACCAAACAAAGTAAAAAGCCAGCACGCCATACAAATAGAAAAAAGTTAACCAGCTGGGGAGTGAGATGCCAAAGACAATCCCGAGTACGAGGTTGGGTAATAAGAAGAGTAGTGCAATCACGCCTAGCAAAATGAGCTGCTCATAGAGTAAGCAGAAGACCCGCTTCCAAAAGCCAGGCGGGGGCAATGCAGTCGGCGTGGTGTCAACGGAGCTGAGCGTGCCGTCCACAGGAGCT
>JBIPON010000167.1:0-4093 GCA_044379065.1 Polynucleobacter sp.
CTAGGCTATGCCGAAGCCGATCCGACGTTTGATATTGAAGGCATTGATGCTGCCCATAAAGTCAGCATTATGAGTGCGATTGCATTTGGTATCCCCATGCAATTTGATAAAGCCTATGTTGAAGGCATCACGAATTTAGCGGCAACCGATATTAAATATGCGGAGCAGCTGGGCTATCGGATTAAGTTGCTTGGTATTACCAAAAAAACCAAATCCGGGATTGAGTTGCGAGTCCATCCGACTTTGATACCCAGCAAACGCTTGATTGCCAATGTAGAAGGCGCCATGAATGCGGTTCAAGTGTTCGGTGATGCGGTTGGTACTACGCTTTACTACGGCAAAGGCGCTGGCTCAGAGCCAACCGCTTCCGCCGTAATCGCTGACTTAGTGGATGTCACCCGGTTAATGACGGCCGACCCTGAAAACCGAGTGCCGCATTTGGCATTCCAGCCGGATGCCGTGCGCGATACCGTTGTTCTACCTATCGGTGAAATCACTACCAGTTACTATTTACGCTTGCGCGTTGCGGATCAAGCGGGGGTATTGGCAGACATCACCAAAATACTGGCATCCCATGGCGTTTCGATCGACGCACTCTTGCAGAAAGAAGCGAATGAAGGCGAGAGTCAAACTGATCTTGTCATGCTGACGCACGAAACGAAGGAAAAGAACATGTTGGCTGCGATTGCCGATATGCAAGGCCTAAAAACCGTCGTTGGCGAAATCGTTAAAATTCGCCTCGAAAATTTATCCTAAATCACCATGCGTTATCAGTCGACCCGCGGCAATAGCCCAGAGCAATCCTTTCTCGAAATTCTGTTGGGAGGACTTGCTCCTGATGGCGGGCTTTATTTGCCGGTGCAATACCCAAAAGTGACGCCAGCGGAATTGGATTCTTGGCGCGGACTTTCATATGCGGACTTAGCGTTTGAAGTATTGAGCTTGTATTGCCCCGATATTCCAGAAGCGGATTTGCGCGCATTGTTGCGTAAAACCTATACTGCCGCCGTTTATAGCAATGGCCGCCCTGAAGACAAAGCGAGCGACATTACGCCGCTCCATTGGCTGGGAGAAGAGGGCGGTACGCGCATTGGCCTGTTGAGCTTATCCAATGGCCCTACCTTGGCATTCAAAGACATGGCCATGCAACTGCTGGGTAATTTGTTTGAATATGCTCTGCGTCGTGCGGGCCAACATCTCAATATATTGGGCGCCACCTCGGGCGATACCGGTAGTGCCGCTGAATATGCCATGCGCAGTAAAGCAGGGGTCCGTGTATTTATGCTTTCCCCCAAAGGGAAGATGAGCGCCTTTCAGTCAGCGCAAATGTATTCCTTGCAAGACCCGAATATTTTTAATCTTGCCGTAGATGGTGTCTTTGACGACTGCCAAGATATTGTCAAAGCCGTCAGCAACGATTTGGAATACAAAGCCAAATATCAGATTGGTACAGTTAACTCGATTAATTGGGGGCGCGTCCTTGCGCAGGTGGTGTATTACTTTCAGGGTTATTTGCTGGCGACGCAATCCAGCTCTGAAAAAGTATCCTTCACCGTTCCTTCGGGTAATTTTGGTAATGTCTGTGCGGGACACATTGCCCGCATGATGGGTTTGCCGATCGAGCGCTTGGTGGTTGCTACCAATGAAAACGATGTACTCGATGAGTTTTTCCGAACGGGCGTCTATCGTGCGCGCAAGTCTGCTGAGACCTTGCACACCTCGAGTCCATCGATGGATATTTCCAAAGCCAGTAATTTTGAGCGCTTTGTTTTTGATTTGCTTAACCAAGACGGCAAGCGTACAGCGGCGCTCTTTAAGCAAGTCGAGGAAACGGGAGGCTTTGATTTATCGAGAGACCCTGCCTACGCGACAATGCAGCAGTTTGGATTTGCCTCGGGCCGGAGCACGCATGCCGATCGCTTGAAGACTATTCGTGATGTGGATGGCAAGTACGGTGTAATGATTGATACCCATACCGCAGACGGTGTAAAAGTAGCGCGTGAGTATTTGCAGAAGGATATTCCAATGCTGGTGCTGGAAACCGCCTTACCGATTAAGTTCGAAGAAACGATTGAAGAGGCGCTTGGCCGTCCTGCCGAGTGCCCGGCTGCATTTAAAGACATCAAATCACTTCCCCAGCGGGTTGAATCCATTCCGGCAGACGTTGGCGTGGTGAAGCAATTTATTGCCCGGCACGTCGCTTAAACCTGCTATGACAAAGCCACCGATGTTGACTGCGCAGCAGGCCTTGGACCATTTACTTTCGCATGCAAAGCCCGTTGCTGAGATGGAACGCGTTCCAATGCAGGCTACATTAGGTCGTGTTCTTGCTGAAAACGTGAATAGCCTAGTTGATGTGCCGCCGTTGGATAACACTGCAATGGATGGTTATGCCATCCGCACTGCGGATACTCAAAATCCTGGAAGCGTCTTAAAAATTGCACAACGTATTCCGGCAGGCTCCGTTGGCACAGAACTCCAAGTAGGAACTGCTGCTCGTATTTTTACAGGCGCACCCGTTCCTCCAGGTGCAGATGCGGTAGTCATGCAAGAGGATTGCTCTGCCCCTGAAGGTTCGGCTGATCAAGTGCAAGTGAATATTACGCCAGCATTTGGCCAGTGGATTCGTCGTCGGGGCGAAGATTTAACTGCCGGCAAAGCAGCGCTCACTGCGGGCACTTTCTTGCGGCCACAGGAGCTTGGTGTCGCTGCCTCTGCTGGCTTAACGCATCTAAACGTGAAACGCAGAGTCAAAGTGGCTGCATTTTTTACTGGGGATGAGCTATCGCTTCCAGGTGAGCCATTAAAGCCGGGCGGGATCTATAACTCGAATCGCGATACCTTACTGGCCTGCATTAAGGCTTTAGGTTGCGATGCGACTGACTTAGGCATCGTGCCGGATCGGCTTGATGCGACGCGCGCTGCTTTGCGTCAAGCAAGCCAAGATCATGATTTGATTATTACCTCTGGCGGGGTATCGGTTGGCGAAGAAGACCACATCAAGCCGGCCGTAACTGCCGAAGGAAGATTGGATCTTTGGCAGATTGCGATTAAGCCCGGTAAGCCTCTAGCATTTGGTGCGGTTCGTAAATCGGATCAAGCAAATGATGGTGAGGCTTGGTTCATCGGCTTGCCTGGTAACCCCGTTTCGAGCTTTGTAACATTCCTCTTATTCGTAAGACCATTCATTTTAAAGTTGCAGGGCCGCGAAGCAAATCAAACCCAATCGTATTTGATGCGCGCAGACTTTGATTGGCTCAAAGCCGATCGCCGCAATGAGTTCCTGCGCGTCAAACTCAATAACAATGGCGGCCTGGATTTATTCCCCAATCAAAGCTCCGGTGTACTCACGAGCGCCTCTTGGGGCGATGGTCTAGTAGATTGCCCGCCAAGCCAGCCGATTAAAGTCGGTGATTTAGTAAAGTACATCCCATTTGATACACTTCTCAAATAATCGGATTACGATTTAGCCATGAAACTGCAGCTACGTTACTTTGCCTCAATACGCGAAAGCCTCGGATTAGAGCAAGAGGCTATTGATTTGCCTGTATCTGTGCGTACGATGGATGATTTGCGTGCCCATCTCCGATTGCGCGGTGGTGTTTGGTCCGAGGTCTTAGGTGAGGGCAAAGTATTGCGATGTGCTCTCAATCACCAGATGGTTGATCCATCGACCGAATTAGTGGATGGCGCGGAAGTGGCTTTCTTTCCTCCGGTGACAGGGGGCTAGATGGCCATTCGCATTCAGCAGGCGGATTTTGATCTCACTACCGAGATAGCAAACCTGCGCCATGGCGATCTGCAAGTTGGTGCGATTACCTCGTTTGTAGGTATAGTGCGCGATATGAACGAGGGCAGTACGGTAAACGCCATGACCCTCGAACACTATCCAGGCATGACGGAAAAAGCACTGGAAGACATTGTCAATCAAGCAAAGGCGCGTTGGGACATTCGGGATGCGCTCGTGATTCACCGAATTGGGCCCTTGATGCCAGCAGACCAAATTGTCTTGGTGGCAGTTACCAGTGCCCACCGCGGCGAATCCTTTTTGGCCTGCGAATTCATCATGGACTACCTCAAAACCGCAGCGCCA
>JBIPON010000168.1:0-4090 GCA_044379065.1 Polynucleobacter sp.
TGTACCCAGCTCATTGGAGTTTTATTTAATCAAAGCGCGCGCTCGCCTGGATCAGCAAAAGGGCTCGAGCGGCTTGTTTGACGCCCGTAATATTTTTGAGAGTTTTAGTAAACAGGCATCACCCATTAAGCAGATGGAAGGATTGTATGGACTGGCTTTGGTAGCACAGCGCCAAGGCAAAGTCGATATCGCTGAAGGCTATTTACAAAAGACCCGGCAGATGATGCAGGCCGCGGCAGCGCCCGGCTCACCTTTACTACGCCAGAGTGTCTCGCTGGATACCACGGCATCCGAATTGGCTTTGGCCAAAGGTAAATCCCAAGAAGCGCTGCAGATTGCGCACGCGACATTGCGCGCCTACCCAGAATCATTTGCTGCAGCAGTGGCCATGATCCAGGCGGAACTCAAGCTCGGCAAAACCGATGAGGCCATTAGTTGGCTGAGAAGCCGCACTAAGCAACAGCCCAATGAAACCATTTGGTGGACTTTGTTAGCGGACGCATATAACCAAAGTAATAACATCGCCTTACGGCATTACGCCATGGGGGAAAAGTTTGCCCTGACCGGCGCTTGGCCTTCTGCAATTGAGCAGATGCGAATTGCGCGGGCGGCTGGAGGCAATAATTATTACCAAGGATCAACGATTGATGCGCGCCTGCGGGAGTTTCAGAAAATGTACCAAGAAGAGCAGCGTGATGACGCCAAAAGCAGGGGTGGCTAAACCCGCATCAAGTACTTAGGGGCGCGGGTGAGTTTGAAACTGAAAGCGACTTTCCACTTCGGCAGTGGTAATGGGTTGCAGCTTCAGGTCACTACCATGCCATCGCCAGATTCCCTCGAGTGCGCATGCGGTGTTGCCAAGTGAGGTCAGTCCTGAAAACAGTTCGATGTCATGGTCATGCAGTAAAGCAATGCTGAGGCGTTCTATTTCATTGAATTGATTTGGGGCGGCTCCAGTACAAATGGTTTGCGTGAGCTTTCCTTCAATCAAAATATGGCCCGCTTCATCCATGAAGGCCGCTGTTGGTGTAATTAGGCTTTCGCATTGCGTCTGAAATTGCCAAGGATGTTCTGCATTGCCGGTAGGCATCATACGCACTACCCAGGGCGTTGCATCTAAGCTAATGTAGACGCGCTGCGGCCCATTCTGAAAGAAATATCGCCCATCGGTATCGCTAGCGTAATTGCGGGCAATGAAGGCATTGAGTGCTGTATGCTTAATGACGTCCCCTGGCAAGCCATGGGCTTGAGCATAGTCGTCGCGCATGCGCCAAGCGCCGCGCCGATCCAGCGCTAGCCAGCCAAAGCAGTGCGGTACATTTGGCCACTTGACTAAAGACTGGGCAATGCCTTGATCCATTGCATTTAATGCAGGCCGTGCTGCGTGATGGGTGCACTAGAGCTGACATCGGCGGAATGACTCGCATGCAAGTGGGCGATACGCCACCCTTGACTGTCTTGCAACACCACCAAGGTGATGTTCAGAAAGAAGGCCGACTCGACTTGGTCCGCACGTAAATGAACTGCTTCTGTTGTGTCGTAGATTGCCGTACCTAAGCTGGAATGCGAGATGCAGGCAATCGGCTCTAGAAACAAGGCTTGATTAGCGAGCAAGCGCTCTAAGCCACCACGAATCTCGGCATGACCACTCAGACGTTGGCCTTCGGGTAGCACGCAGGTAATGGAATCATCGTCTAGCCACAATGCCAGCGCAGCCGCAACATCGCGCCGCTTGAGCGCCTCGCGCCAGGCATCGACTACTTCATCGGCATTGTGAAAGAGTCTGGCAAGGTTTGGCATGACTGAATTCCTTTGCGATTAAGAAGTAAAGCAGTGCGATGTGGATTACTGAAGCGCAGCAAATACGCGTTCAGGACTAATCTGATTGAGGCAGTTTAAATGGCCGAGTGGGCACACGCGTTGATGGCAAGGGCTGCACTGCAAATGCAAGGAGATGATGGTTGCTTTTACAGAGTTGGGCGGGGTATGGTTTGGGTCACTGGAGCCAAAGATCGCCACCTGTGGAATCTGTAGCGCTGCACCAATATGCATGAGGCCCGAATCGTTGCTCACCAAGTTACTACTCATGCCAATAATAGCGATGGCCTCATCCAGCAATGTGGCTCCGCACCAGTTGAATATACGGCCCTGAGAAGCTGACGCAGAAACAATGGCATCACCGATCGCGCGGTCCGATGGGCTGCCTAATAAAACGACTGAAGTGTTGGGGTTTGCTTTCAAGATGGATTGCGCCAGCGCTGCAAAATGGGCGGCAGGCCAGCGTTTACTGGGACCGTATTCTGCGCCGGGGCAGAGCACAACGAGTGTATCCGTTTGAATGCCGGCTGCCTGCAATCGAGTACGCGCTGACTCCAGTGCGGATGCAGTTGGTATTAATTGCGGTACACGTATCACCGCATCTGAATTGCGGGATGGCGCACACAGATTGGCGTAGTGTTCCACCATCGGAATGCGCTGTGTTTTGGGTGAATTGGCTTTGGTCTCAGTGAGCAAGAAACGGCGCAACTCACCTTGGTAGCCAATGCGGACTGGAATGTTTGCTAGCCAAGGAATGAGGGCTGACTTGAGGCTATTCGGTAGAACATAGCAGCTAGCGTAGTCGCGTTTTTTAATCTGAGCAGCAAGTGCACGGCGCAGACCCCACTGCAATTGCCCATGCCGCAGATCGGCTTCAATTAATTCAGTTACTTCGCTGCAGGCGCGGTAAACCGGTGCCACCCAGGGGGTAGCTAAGACATCGATCACTGCATGGGGATAGGAGGTTTTGATTGCCGCCAGTAGGGGCTGTGACATCACGGCATCACCAATCCAGTTCGGAGCGATGATAAGAATGCGATGCATTTGCAGATCCCCGCCTCGGTTTATGGATGCGGGGATAGGATGATTAATGACCGTGGGGTTCCGTGCCAGGAATCAAGTGGTACTCGGTGCCGCAGTACGGACATTTGGCTTGGCCGGTGTGGGTGATGTCTAAAAAAACACGGGGATGCAAATTCCAGCTGGGCGTATCGCTGGTAGGGCAGTGCAAGGGCAAATCAGCGCCATTCACCATGACGGGCGCTTGCGCTGCAGTGTGTGCTTGACTCATGCTGGATCCTTTCCTGCGCTGTTTTACTTGACTGGCGTGAGCCAATCGCTGTAACGGTCATTCTTGCCATAGACCGTATCAAAAAACATATCTTGAATTTGCTTGGTGATGGGACCCTTTTTGCCATCGCCAATCATGCGGTCATCAAGTTCGCGAATCGGCGTTACTTCAGCTGCAGTACCGGTAAAGAAGGCCTCATCCGCGGTATAGACTTCGTCGCGGGTTAGGCGTTTTTCACGGACCTCAAATCCCAAGTCTTTGGCAATTTGAATAATCGAGTCACGCGTAATACCATCCAGGCACGATGCTAAATCTGGAGTGTAGACAATGCCGTTGCGCACCATGAAGAGATTTTCACCGGAACCTTCGGACACATACCCTTCGGTATCGAGGAGTAAGGCTTCGTCGTAGCCGTTGGCAGTGACTTCTTGATTCGCCAAAATCGAATTAATGTAATAGCCGGATGCCTTCGCACGCACTAAGGATGAATTAACAAAGTGCCGTGTGAAAGACGATGTCTTAACCCGTATGCCTTTATTGAGACCATCTTCACCAAGGTAAGCACCCCACAACCAAGCCGCAATAATGGTATGAATTGTGTTGCCCTTGGGGGAGATGCCGAGCTTTTCTGAGCCAATGTAAATCAAGGGGCGGATGTAGCATGACTCTAATTGGTTGGCATTGACAACATCAATGATCGCTTGACGGATTTGCGCTTCGGTATACGGCAGCGTGATTTGAAAAATTTTGGTGCCATTGAATAAGCGCTTGACGTGCTCATTCAGGCGAAAGATCGCAGTGCCTTTGGGTGTCTTGTACGCCCGAATGCCCTCGAATACGCCCATGCCGTAATGCAAGCTGTGCGTGAGCACATGGGTTGTTGCTTCGCGCCATGGAATGAGTTTTCCATCGGACCAAATAAAACCATCGCGGTCGGACATCGACATGTTTTCTACCTTTTGCGTTGAATTAATCGGAGCC
>JBIPON010000036.1:0-12536 GCA_044379065.1 Polynucleobacter sp.
TGACTGGATTGATATTGATTCCTCGGTTACCGAGGTGATTCAAACCGTTATCGCCGCGGCCCACTCGCGCTACCCTGTTTATGAAGGCAGCAAAGATGCTGTGGTTGGTATCTTGCTCGCTAAAGATTTGTTGCGCCATGCCAGTGAGGCAAACTTTCAATTACGCGATTGGCTAAGGCCTGCTGTCTTTATTCCGGAATCAAAGCGCCTGAGCGTCTTGTTGCGGGATTTTCGAGCCAATCGTAATCATTTGGCCATTGTTGTCGATGAATACAGCAACGTGGCTGGCATCGTGACGATTGAGGACGTACTCGAGCAAATTGTGGGCGACATCGAGGACGAGCATGACATTGATGAAGATGCCGATAATGTTCTGTTACTTGCAAATGGTGATATCCGTCTCAAAGGCATCACTGAACTAGAGCAGCTGAATGCGACCTTGGGAACACAGTTTGATGATGACGATGTGGAAACCGTAGCGGGCTTAATTACCCACCATTTAGGACGCATACCCAGACTAGGTGAACGCGTGCAAATTGAGGGCATCGAGTTTGAAGTGCAGCGCGCTGACCCACGGCAAATTCATGTATTGCTAGCAAGGCGCCTGGCATCTGATATCCCTCTATCAGCCTAAGGCAACGCTTGTTTAGTCAGAGCTTGCGCAGCGATACTCGCTACACACACTGGCTCTTTTGCATCGCCCTTGGGATTGCGGTCTCGATTGCAGGCGAGCTCCCCTGGGGCGGCTGGCTACAAATACCCTTACTCAGCCTCTTGTGGTGGCGACTATCCCTGCTGAACACCTCTTCATTACTACCCCAATTTGTAAGCGGATTTTGTTTTGGTCTTGCTTATTTTGTAGTTGGACTGTGGTGGATTTTTATTAGCTTGCATGACATTGGTGGCATGAATACTGCCCTGTCGGTCGCTGCCGTAGTTTTGCTATCAGCCTACATGGCACTCTTCTTTGGTTTGGCCAGCACCTTGGGCAGATTACTTCGGCACCAGTCTATTTTTCTGAACAGCGCCATCATGGCAGCGGCCTGGGTTCTCATGGAATACCTCCGCGGCCAACTCTTCACTGGCTTTCCATGGGTCGGCTTTGCAGAGGCCCAAGTCAATGGTCCCTTTGCTGCGGTTGCGCCACTGCTGGGTGGCTTAGGGTCTACTTTTTTAGTGGTGTGGGCATCGATGCAGTTAAGCGCATGGCGTAAATCGCTTCTGCGCATCAGCATTCCGATTGGATTGGCGCTGGTGTTGATGCTGGGCCTCAATCAATTGCGATTTACCGAAGCAATTGGTAGTCCTATCAGTGTTCGTTTGATTCAAGGTAATTTTGAGCAAAGCTTGAAGTGGAATCCAAACGCAATCGCACAGCAAATTCGTTTTTATAGCGATGTCATTGTTGAAAAAGCGGCCGATCTAATCGTGATTCCAGAAACGGCATTTCCATTAACTAAAAAAGACTTACCAAGTGATGTACTCCTGCAGATCAGGGCATTTTCACAGGCAACGCACAGCAATATTCTGCTCGGCTTAATTGGGATTGTTCCAAGCCCCAATGGGCAATTGCAGTATTCCAACCGCGCACTTGGTTTATCGCCATCCTCTACTGCGCCCTACTATTACGATAAATTCCACCTTGTCCCTTTTGGTGAATTTATTCCGCCCGGATTCCAATGGTTTGTAAATGCCTTTCGCATTCCGATGAGTGATTTTGCCCGGGGCAATTTGATGCAGCCCCCTTTTCAAATTGAGCGCCTAGGTCAAGATCCCATTGGGGCTGCTATCACCATTTGCTATGAAGATATCTTTGGCAATGAGTTAGCAAGCCGCATTCGTAATAGTGAAGCTCCAGTTAACCTATTCGTCAACATCACCAATCTGGCGTGGTTTGGCCAATCCCAAGCACCCAGCCAACAATTGCGCTTGTCGCAAATGCGCTCGATCGAAACTGGGCTTCCCAGCATTCGTTCGACCAACACCGGGATCACTGCCGTGATTGGCCCGGATGGACGCGTACTGCAGACCTTGCCGCAATGGACCCAAGCAAGCTTGAGCGCTTCGGTTCAAGGCTTTACAGGTAAAACCCCGTTTGTGGTCTGGGGAAATTGGCCGATTTTGAGTTTGGCGAGTTTGCTTCTGGCATTTGCCTTGCTACAACGGCGCCGGTTTTAGGAAAATCCCTGCCATTGGCATGTAAAATCAGTCACTTAGATCGATTGGTTCTGGCTCACTATGCTTACATTTCAGCAAATTATTCTTACGCTTCAAGATTATTGGGATAAACAAGGCTGTGCCTTATTGCAACCCATTGACCTTGAGGTGGGCGCAGGCACATCCCATACCGCTACTTTTTTACGGGCCATTGGTCCAGAGCCTTGGAAGGCAGCCTATGTGCAACCCTCCCGCAGACCAAAGGATGGGCGCTATGGCGAAAATCCAAATCGCTTGCAACACTACTACCAGTATCAGGTTGTGCTCAAGCCAGCCCCAGATGACATTCTCGAACTGTATTTAGGATCGCTCAGCGCTTTAGGTTTGGATCTAAAACAAAACGACATTCGTTTTGTGGAAGACGATTGGGAAAACCCAACCTTAGGTGCTTGGGGCTTGGGCTGGGAAGTCTGGCTTAACGGTATGGAAGTGACGCAATTTACCTACTTCCAACAAGTGGGCGGAATTGATTGCAAGCCCGTATTAGGCGAAATTACGTATGGCATTGAGCGCCTCGCAATGTATTTACAGAATTGCTCCAATGTCTACGATTTAGTTTGGACCGATGGCGTGACGTATGGCGATGTGTACCACCAGAATGAAGTGGAGCAGTCGCGCTACAACTTTGAATACTCCAATACTGAAATGCTCTTTACGAATTTCAGTAACTACGAAAGCGAAGCCAAACGCTTAATGGAAGTGCCACTTGCCCTGCCTGCTTATGAAATGGTACTAAAGGCGGCGCATACGTTTAACTTGCTCGATGCCCGTGGCGCCATATCGGTAACCGAGCGCGCTGCCTATATCGGCCGTATTCGTACCCTCTCTCGCTTGGTCGCACAGGCATACCTTGAATCCCGTGAGCAATTGGGCTTCCCAATGTGCCAACAGCATGTCAAAGCGTAAGGTTTTATTGTGAGCACATCTTCCTCCCCATCTTCCTCGGCAACGCTTTTAATCGAAGTATTCACCGAAGAGCTGCCACCAAAGTCCCTTCGCAAGCTTGGTGATGCCTTTGCTGCAAGCCTATCCACCTCCATTCAGGCGGCTGGTTTAAGTACTTCTGAATCAATCACCACCAGCTTTGCGAGCCCACGCCGTTTAGCAGTGCAGATCACAAACGTACTGAGTAAAGCGGCAGACTTTCCGGTGCGCGAAAAAGTGTTACCAGTCAGCGTCGCATTTGATGCCAATGGCAAACCCACACCCCCATTGTTTAAAAAACTCAGCGCCTTGGGTTATCCCGATATCGATATCGCCAGCTTGGAACGATCGGGACAAGATAAAAATGAAGCGCTCTACTTAAATGTCCAAGCTCGCGGCGCTGTTTTAGAAGACACCGTACAGACTGCCCTCGTGCATGCCTTGCAAACCCTACCCATTGCCAAAATGATGCATTACCAAGTGCAGCAGGCAGATGGAACACTAGAAGATGTTGAGTTTGCGCGCCCGGCTCATCGCATTGTGGCCTTGCATGGCGCTACTTCACTGCAAGTACATGCGCTAGGCATTCATGCTTCGAATCAAACGGAAGGGCATCGTTTCTTGGCTCCTAATGTATTGACGATTAGCCATGCTGATCAATACGCTGCTGAGCTCCTCAAGAACAAAGTCATGGCCAACTTCAATGAGCGCCGTGGCTATATCGAAGCCGAGCTCCTCAAGGCAGCTAAAGGCGATGCGGTTTTAATGCCCAGCAATTTGCTCGATGAAGTAACGGCATTGGTGGAGTGGCCTACAGTCTATGCCTGTCATTTTGACGCCGAGTTTTTAGAGGTACCACAAGAGTGCCTCATTCTGACGATGCAAACCAATCAGAAGTACTTTGCCTTAACTGATACTGCTGGAAAACTACGCAATCGCTTTTTGATCGTATCAAATATCGAAACCGCTACCCCGCAGTCGATCATCCAAGGTAATGAGCGCGTCGTGCGCCCCCGCTTATCAGATGCGCGGTTTTTCTTTCAGCAGGATCAAAAAAGACCGCTGTCATCCCGTATCGCTGATTTAGGTAAGGTGGTTTACCACAATCAACTGGGCACCCAATTGGAGCGCACTGAGCGAGTTGGTTCAATCGCCACAGCCATCGCAACTGATTTGCAAAGTAAGGGTGCTCAGGTCAATCCAAAACACGTTGCACGCGCTGCCGAGTTAGCCAAAACTGATTTGCTCACGGATATGGTGGGCGAGTTTCCAGAACTGCAAGGCATCATGGGCAGCTACTATGCCGCGCACGACGGTGAAGACAGTGAAGTGGCCGCAGCATGTAGCGAACACTACCAGCCACGCTTTGCTGGGGATGCACTTCCTAGCAGCATGACGGGTACGGTATTGGCTATTGCTGACAAGCTCGAAACCTTAGTTGGCATCTGGGGCGTTGGCCTAGCGCCCACTGGAGATAAAGACCCCTACGCTTTACGTCGCCATGCATTGGGTATTTGCAGATTACTACTCGAGAAAAATTTGTCCTGCAGTCTGCCTGAACTCATCGAGCTGGCTCGCCAGCAATTTAAGCAGGCTGGCGTTCAAGAAAAAGCCGATGCGGCTTCAGTTTATGCGTTTGTCATTGATCGTTTGCGCGCCTATTTGCGCGATCAAACGGAAGCCGGTAAGCCATTTACGAGCGCTGAAATCGATGCGGTACTCAGTCAAGAGCCTAAACAGCTCAATGACCTAATGGATCGGCTGCGCGCGGTACGTGAATTTAATGCCTTACCCGAATCAGCCCAATTGGCCGCAGCCAATAAGCGCATCAGTAATATTCTGAAAAAGACCACCACACCCATTCCAGCGCAGTGCTCGGCAGCAGCTTTAAAGCTCCCGGCTGAAATTGCCTTACATGGGGCGTTGCAAAAAGCCATTCCGCTACTTGATGCGGCCTATAGCCAGCGCCAGTTTGTTACCTTGCTTCGCACACTAGTGGATTTGAGTCAGCCGATTGATCAATTTTTCGCTGATGTGATGGTGATGGATCCAGATCCAGCCCTACGCGATAACCGCTTGGCTTTGTTGCAGCAGCTCCACCACCAAATGAATTTAGTCGCCGATCTTGGCACCTTGGCATGAGCTCAAGCGTCTCTAAGTTAGTTATTCTCGACCGCGATGGTGTGATTAACATTGACAGCGATCAGTACGTTAAATCGGCTGATGAGTGGATTCCGCTTCCGGGGAGTCTAGAGGCGATTGCGGAACTCAATCAAGCCGGCTATCAAGTAACGGTAGCCACCAATCAATCAGGCTTGGCGCGCGGTCTATTCACCATCAATGACCTGCATGCCATGCATCAAAAAATGATGGATCTCTTGACTCCTCTAGGCGGTCGTGTGGATAGTATTTTCTTTTGCCCCCATGTCGATGAAGACCAATGCAATTGCCGCAAACCGTTACCCGGCCTCATGCGTGACATTGCGTCCCGCTACCGTAAAACGGATTCTAATTTACCCCTCACTGGTGTGCCCATTGTGGGCGATTCCTTGCGTGACTTGGAGGCCGCCACTGTTTTGGGTGCAAGCCCCCACTTGGTTCGTACCGGCAAAGGTCAAAAGACAGTAGATAAAGGCATATTGCCAGCGGGTACCCTGGTGCATGCTGATTTAATGGCGTTTACCAAATCTCTATTGGGATCTGCGTCCAAGACATGATTTACCTGAGATCAACCCTCTTTGCGCTTTTCTTGCTGGTGTTTACGCCAATCTGGGCAATGATTTGCCTGGCGGTATTTCCATTTATGCACAGCGAAACCCGCTACCGTTTTGTGAGTGGCTGGAATAAAACCGTTCTTTGGGTTCTGCAATGGCTATGTGGCATTCGCTATGAAATTCGGGGCATGGAATATATGTTGGGCGCCCTTGACCAACCCATCATCATTCTCAGCAAACACCAATCCGCCTGGGAAACCATCGCTTACATTGCTTTGTTCCCTAAGCAGCTCTGTTATGTATTCAAGCGGGAGTTGTTGTGGATTCCGTTTTTTGGCTGGGTCATGGCTGCGCTCAAAATGATTCACATTAATCGCGACAACCGCGAGACCGCCGCCCTTTCAGTAGCGAGCCAGGGCCGAGCACGCCTGAAAGAAGGCAAATGGATCATGCTCTTTCCGGAAGGCACACGGACTGCTGTTGGATCCCATAAGCCCTACTTAAAAGGGGGTGCGCGCTTAGCCACCGCCACTGGCGCTGCAGTTATTCCAGTGGCGCACAATGCAGGCCGGGTATGGCCACGCAATCGCTTTTTAAAGTATCCAGGGTTAGTGATTATTTCGATTGGCCCCGTGATTGCATCTGAAGGTAAAACAGGTGGGCAGCTCAATAGTGCCGTCGAATCCTGGATCGAAACTGAAATGCGAGTAATTGATCCGAGCGCCTACGAAGATGTAGCCAAGACGGAAGCCCATTCCAAGTAGCGTGCAACCGAAATGTCTTGTGCCCGCTTGGTCAGCTCATCCTCTTGGAGCTGCAAACGCCCAAGGTAGTCTTGCAAATTAGTGCGCAGCATCTTGCGCCGTTGTGCAAAGGCGGCTGCCACGACTTTTTCCAAAGCGCGCCACTCTTCAGGTGATGTATTGAAGTTACTCCGAGGAATCATGCGCACAACCGCAGAATTCACTTTAGGCTGCGGATCAAATGCCTCTGGCGGCACATCCAACAGTTTTTCTAAGTGATAACGGGCTTGCAACATCACAGACAAGCGGCTGTATTCAGATGATCCTGCATCGGCCACCATGCGCTCAACCACTTCTGCTTGCAGCATAAACACTTGCTCACCTATCTCTGTTGCCGCGCCGACCAAATGAAACAGCAAGGGAGATGAAATGTTGTAGGGTAAATTGCCAACAACCTTGATCTGTTTTAAGCCGGTCGCTTTTTTTTCTCGCGCCCATCCGAGAAAATCAAAATTAAGGGCATCGCCCTCGGTAATTGTTAGCCCCGGCAACTGCTGCTTACGCCAATAAGCGACTAGATCACGATCGATTTCGAGCAAGTCCAAGCTCTCTAGATTGGCCAATAAAGGCTTAGTCAGCGCCCCAAGGCCGGGGCCGATTTCTAAAATGGCTGCATCACTAGAAGGTCCAATCAAACTCACAATCGCATGGATGATGCCTTCGTCATGCAGAAAGTTTTGACCGAAGCGTTTACGCGCCTGATGCATGTAAAGCAGCCTTTCGATGCCGGGCAAGCTGAAATCCGAGGCGCAAGGCTTCCAGCATGCTGCCTGCGTCAGCCACTCCTTTACCAGCAATATCCAGCGCAGTGCCATGGTCTACAGATGTACGAATAATCGGCAATCCAAGGGTTACATTTACGCCCGTATTAAAGGCAACAAATTTAAAGGGGGCTAAGCCTTGATCGTGATACATCGCCAAATAAGCATCGACCTGATCCAGCGATCGAAAATCAAATAGAGTATCCCCCGGAAACGGCCCTTCTACTCGAATGCCCGCTTGCTGCGCCAGTGCAATTGCCGGCTCAATGATGGAACTTTCTTCTGAGCCCAAATAGCCACCTTCACCCGCATGCGGATTTAATCCCGCTACCAAAATTCGTGGCTGGGCAATACCAAATTGGCTCTTCAAGCCAGCGTGCAGAATTTCAATCGTCTCAAGCACGGACTTGATCGTGATCTGCGCTGGAACTAAAGCAAGCGGCACGTGGATGGTTGCCAAAGCAACACGCAATGGCAAGCTGCGCTGTAAACCCATTAAACCAGTAGGTAAGTTGGCACACAACAGCATTACTACCCGCTTAACTCCACATGCTGCTGCCAGATACTCGGTGTGCCCTGTAAATACAATACCAGACTGATTAATAATTCCTTTGTGTACCGGAGCAGTCACCATGGCTTGAAAACGCCCCGCTTGACATCCAGCCACCGCAAAATCGAGTGTAGCCAGTACATAGGCTGAATTATTTACATCGAGCAGGCCTGAAACAACAGGGTGGTTTAAATTCACGGACTCCATCTGCAAACGCGGATGTCTTACACCCTCACCAAAAAGGCTTGGATCACCAATCAATGTGATGTGCGCATCTGCCTGCTCTTGCAAAAACGCATGTGCTGCTTGAATCGATATCTCAGGGCCAATGCCAGCCGGCTCGCCCGTTGTGATGACTAAATCAACGCGCGACATTGTCTAAGTTAAGAATGCGCACAGTAGCTGTATCGCGTAATTGACGGAGCCAATCTTGATAGAGCTGCTCAAACTTACGCTCGCGTATGGCAGCACGTGCAAACTCGCGCTGCTTTTCGACAGTTAACTGAGCATCGCGGCGCTCAAGCACTTGAATTAAGTGCCAACCAAACTCCGTCTTCACCGGATTACTCACTTCCCCGATTTGTAATCGATTCATGGCGAACTCAAACTCAGGCACCAGTTGGCCAGGCGACATCCAGCCTAAGACACCGCCGTTGGAAGCAGAGCCGTCCTCGGAGTGTTTCTTCGCTAATTCACCGAAATCAGCCGCTTTGGCACGAACTTGATCACGGTATCCGGACAAACGCCGCTCCGCATCGGCATCCGTTAATCCAGCCCGATTGCGCAGCAAGATGTGTCGGGCATTGGTTTCTGTAATCGTAATATTTTTGGGTGTGGTGTCACCTACCGCTTCTTGCGTCGGGACTTGACTTTCTGCCATCATTACGCGGCGATCTAAAACTTTAAGCACATGGAATCCAGCAGGGCTTTTTACTACCCCATTAGCCAGTTGTCCAGGGCCAATGTTGCGCACAGCCTCGAGAAAAAGTTGCGGTAATCGATCTGGTGTTCGGTAGCCTAAATTTTGGAACTTGATGCGTGGATTTTCTTTTGCCGCTTTTGCGCCAAGCTGCAAGAAATCCACATCACCACGCGCCTCACGCAACAAAGCATCGGCCTGTTTGCGCGCCTCTGCAATCGTGCCAGGACCAGCATTGGCATCAACCGGAATAAAGATTTGAGCCACATCTAACTCTTCTTGTCCGCCCGCTCCTGGGGCATTCGCTACTGGGGCATTCATGGCCCGAGTACGTTCACTAATATAGTTATCAATCTCGGCGTCCGATATTTTTATTTGCGAATCAACCTCACGCTCCCGAAAGCGCGTAACAATAACGTCATCGCGCAACGTCTCGCGATAGCGCTCAAAAGTCGATCCCGACTTCATGATGGCAGCCCGAAATTCAACCATCGTTAACTTATTACGAGCGGCAATATCGGCAATAATTTTATCGAGCTCAGCATTGCTAACGCTGATACCGTTTAGTTCAGCATCTTGTAATTGAATTTTTTCTATGATTAGGCGTTCTAGCACTTGCTTGCGCAGGGTTTCTTTATCTGGCATTGCTGCACCTCCGCCCTGCTTTGCAATGGCTGCCATCCGATCATCAATTTCTTTGCGGGTGACGTAACCTGTATTGACTACAGCAGCGACGCCGTCAATATCCCGTATCTTGCTCTCAGAGGCATTGACAGGGGCAATGGACTGGGCGTAACTTGGAGATGCCACTACAACAAAGGCAAGCAAGAAAAGATTGCGGATTAATTTAATGCTGCGATTCATGCAAAACGTCATTGGTAGTTCTCATAAATTGAGGGCGGTATTGTTCTGGTGGTCGGCATGTATCCCGGAACATTTAACCTCATAATATCAACTGGATTGCTTCCAGCGGCACCAAATCCCCTAAATTCGATTTGAAATAGCACTTGGGTCGTGGTGATTTGGGTGGTGTTGCGAACCTGAGAGTAAGCAAATCGACCAGTCCAGCAGTCTTCTTTGTATTCCAAAGCCGCTAGTAAATTAAGGGTATTCATGGTCAAGGAGTCATATCCCCAGCGGCCTAGCGTGGAAATCTTGCGGGTTATTGGCCACTGCCCAGAAAGATTGTATTGATCGGTGGTAGTGATGCCCGGCGTTCCTGCTAAATTATTTTCTGGCGAGGCCGATACGGGTGGACTCCAAACGTTGCGATAGCCAAAATTAAGGCTTCGACCCATGGTAGGTCGCCAGCTGCCGCCAACCGTGGTCTGAACCAGGCGATTAAGCTGCGTATTGTATTGGCCAAACGCATCCACGTTAAAGTTTCCCATCAGCCGAACTGAGCCGGCACCCAAGGTATCCGAATACGTGGTGGGATTTTGGATCGTATTCGTCAAACCTACCCGCTGCCCAGTAAAATCCTGGCGCTGCGCTAAAGTCACATTCGCCCGCTCTGCCCCAGTTGCGGCTTCGATCATACGACTAGTTACGCCCATGGTTAGCTTATTGTTATCGGCAATACGGTCATTACCGACAAAGGTATTTTCACTAAAAATTTGGGTGATACCAAAACCGGCATTGGCAGTATCAAACAGGGGAGTAGACGATTGGTCTTGAAACGGGGTGTAAACATAAAAAGCCCGTGGCTCCATCGTCAGTAGCATATCCCGACCAAAAAAGCCTTTGAGCTCTGCTGCTTCGCGCTCAAACGCCAAACCGGAATCCAAACTTAAGGTGGGAATAGTAAAGCCCTGTACCGGAGGATAACCGGGTACGAATGCGGTAGCGTTGTAATTGTTCGACTGCACACTCAGTTTAGGCTTAATAAAGTAACCCGGCGTTATTGTTGGCGTGCCAACTGCTGCCTTGACTACGGTCCGATCGGCTTGACTAAAAATACCTGGCGCTGTAGCGGCTAAATTACCACCAATGTTATAGGCAAAGCGAGTAAAGTCACTCGAGAAACTCACTTGCGGGCCAGTAGGCAGGCTGACAAATTGCTGACTGCGGTCGGGTGTCAGTAAAGCATTCTGACTGTTGTATGCCGCTACGACTTGTGGCAATACGTTATATGGCGATTGCACCGTAACCGTAGGATCAGGTTGCAAAGTCTGGAAGGTCATTGCCCTAGCCGATACATTCCAGCCTTTGACTAAAGACGTGGTCCCAACCTCTTGTCTAAATTGATTGGTGATACCAGCAGCCAAGCCTCTTGAAAAATCTATTGGGTATAAATTATCCGAAACCCGCGCAACGTTGGCATATCCATTCCAATTGGGTGCAATACTTTGGCGCTGCTGCCAATCGTACTTCCATCGATCCCGACCCATTATTTTGTCATAAGGCAGATATTCTGCTGCTACTGTACCGGCATATTTTGGATCGATGTAGCGATACGACCCACCCAATTGCGTGCCCCGAAATGCCATGTAGCGTGGCATGATTAAAAGGTCACGATTAGGGGCAATATTGAAATAGTAGGGCTGCGTTACATCAATACCGTTATTGGAACTGTAGCCTGCGATTGGGGCAAGCAAACCAGAGCGCCGTTGATTTGATGTTGGCAAACTAAAGTAAGGTGTGTAGGCAATCGGCACATCAAAAAATCGCATCACGCCATTGGTGCCCGTCATTTCTTTTTGCTCGTTATCGACCTCCATGCGATCAGCCGTGAAATACCAATCTAGATTATCAGGCGAGCAGGTTGAGTAGGTGCCTTTATCGAATACAAAAATATCGGATGATTGAATCGTTAATTTTTTCGCCTTGCCGCTCGAGCGGTTGTCGCGAATTTCATAACTTGGCTCCTCCATCTCACCTTGCCGAGCGTCTACTTTAAAGCTAGCTTTTGGCCCTCGAAATGTGGAGTTACCTTTGGTCATTTCTGCATTACCAATCAAATCAGCAACATCGGTATCGGGGTGATAAATAATTTCATCGGCTTTGATAACGGTATCGTTTCGCCGAATTTGAGCGCGACCCTTTAACTTCATTTCACGGTCAACAATGCCCTCAATGGAATCACTGAATGTGAAGGTAAGTGCCTGATTATCCGAAATGGGCTTTCCAACACGCAATTGGTCATCTAACTTTAAAACACTGACATTACCGCGGTCAGGAATCAACACAAAATTAGGATTAGTGCGCTGCGAAGATGAGAGACTTGAGGCAGGTGCTTGAGCAAATGCGGTCGCTGAAAAATACAGCCAAAAACACCCCATCGTTAGTCGTAAAAATGGGGTAAAAATAAGGGGGGCGCAAAGACCAGCGCGACGGCGATAATGGCTCATAGATCCAGACCCACTTATTATACGAATCGATATGCCCAATACCCGCCTTGATACCCTCCGCCAATGGCTAGAAGGCCTTCCCACCAGCTGGGAGCTAGACCTGTCATCGCTGGCGCCCGCATCGTCTGATGCGAGCTTTCGGCGCTATTTCCGACTCCATAGCCAAAATGCCCTTTACCCCTCCCTGATTGTGATGGATGCGCCCCCGCAATCCGAGCCGGTTGAGCCCTTTATTGCGATCGCTGAATTACTCCAAAAAGCAGGGTTATATGTACCGCGTGTTCTTGAAAAAAATACG
>JBIPON010000169.1:0-4057 GCA_044379065.1 Polynucleobacter sp.
GCGGAGTGACGCAAGCCGAGCACGATGAAGAGTTGGACTTTGTGAAGCGCTATTTAGAGCAAGAAGCCAAAGAGCCCCATGGTCAGGCCTGGCAAGAATATCTCGCTGGCTTTGCAGGCGATGCCTAGGCGATCACGCGCACGCGCAGCGCCAGAAAGCCACGGTATCTCCGATCCCATTTTGGTAGAAGGTCTGGACCTCGATGCGCAAGGCATTGCCCGTTTAGCGCCCAGCGAGGAAGCGGCGGCACGGGGTGAGAGCGGTAAAGTGATCTTCATTCGGGGTGCTTTGCCAACGGAGGTAGTGCGCTACCAAATTACCCGCGATAAATCGCGCTTCTCCAAAGCTAAGGTAATCGACATTCTGAAAGAAGCGGTCTGTCGAGCCAAGCCCGCATGCCAATATTTTGGTGTGTGTGGTGGTTGCACCATGCAGCACTTGGATATCCGCGCACAAATCGCGATCAAGCAGCGTGTACTAGAAGATGACCTGCTGCACATCGGCCAGCTTCGCCCGCAAGAAGTATTGCGACCCATGGCCGGGCCTACGTGGCACTATCGCCACCGTGCTCGTTTTAGCGTGGTCAATCGCTCGATTAAAAAAGGTACGGTGCTGGTGGGTTTTCATGAACACCAAAGTGCGTATGTCGCTGATATGCTTTCATGTCAAATACTGCCCAAGCATGTATCCGATTTATTGGGGCCGATGCGCGCGCTCATCATGGCGCTCAGCGATCCGAGCCGAGTACCGCAAATTGAACTCGCTGTAGGCGAAGGTATGGAAATTGGTAGTCAGGTGACCGCCTTAGCGATTCGGCATTTAGAGCCGCTAACCGAGGCGGACCAAACTGCAATCAAGGCATTTGCCGATCTGCATGGAGTGTGGATTTGGCTGCAGCCCAGCGGCTTACAAAGCTTGGCTCCTTTTCACCCGCCGACTGGAACGCTCTGCTACCGCTTACCGGAGTTTGGTATTGAGATGCCGTTTAAGCCAGCCGACTTTACGCAGGTCAATCACCTCATGAATCGATCGCTCGTGAGCCGCGCCTTGCGACTGCTGGAAGTGCAAGCAGGCGATCGAGTGCTTGATCTCTTTTGCGGTATTGGTAATTTCAGCTTGCCATTGGCGCGCACCGCGAGCGCCGTATTGGGCATTGAAGGGCTTGCCAGCTTAGTTGAGCGTGCGACTGAAAATGCTGCGCACAATCAGCTCAGCCACAAAGCCAGTTTCATGCAAAGCGATCTGTTCGAGGTTAGTATCGACACCATTGTTTCGTGGGGCAAAGCGGAGCGCTGGTTAATCGATCCGCCCAGAGAGGGCGCAATGGCAATCTGCCAAGCATTAGCCAACATTGTTCAAGCCAGCGCAGCGGGGCAACATGAGTGGGATGGCTTCTTACCAGGGCGCATTGTCTATGTATCGTGCAACCCCAAAACCCTAGCGCGGGATGCTGCTATCTTGGTACACCAAGCCGGCTACCAGTTGCAATCGGCCGGCATCATCAATATGTTTCCCCACACATCGCACGTGGAGTCGATTGCGGTGTTTGAGCGTACTGGGCCCAGCATTCTAAATACGCCAGCACTTCGAATGTGTGATCTTGGCCTTAACTAAATGTTTTGGATAAGGTCTTTACAAATATATCTGCTTGATTTACAGCCCATGCAGCATCTTCTGGCATAACAGTATCGCCTTTGTAGTCAGCCATCAGGCGGAGGTCTTCGACCTTATTCAATGATTTGCCAAGCTCCACGGAAACTTGACCTGATTTAACCAGCTGCAAACTGAATTTTGAAATAAGGCCGCTATGGATTTTGGTATTTACCGCTGCCTCATCCAGACCTGATGCCAAAAGGGCTGCCCTTGCAGCATCAAACATGGCATAGTAAGCACGGTTACAAGCACCATCAACGTCACCAGCATCTAACAAAATTTGAGCTGAGCTTGCTGCAATGAGAGCCTTACCGAATAGCTCTTTTGCTTTCAAAGTACAAGGCCTTCATTTCGAATGTTTTTCAATAAGCTTGGGTTTGAGTAGCTCTCTGGATGATCCCACTCCGCTTGCCAAATCGGCAAAGGCTGTATCCGAATTCCTGTATCTAACAACACATCGTAAGCCATATCATCCATGGCGAACTTCGTGGTCATAAAAGGCCCTGAGTTGCCTCGCAATAAGATCGCAATGTCAGCATCGCTTTCGCTATGGTGAGCATTACGAGCGCGGCTACCAAACAGCAGCACCTGGCTTACATCATATTGATGGGCGATTTTTTCCATAAATGCACGAGCTGCATTTTGAGTTGCTGGATCAATATGGGGCTTATTCATTATGGTCAATTATCCTAATAAATAGCACTTTGGGCAACAAGCATCTCAATCTGGCTCACATCAGTGCAATTATTAAAAAAGTCGTCTGCCAATGTGAAACAGTTAGAGAAATCATTAAAGCAATATCGCCGAGGGAAAACAAAGGCTCATCATTGCCTGCCGTTATGACTACTAATTAGCAGCCTGGATAAAACCCCAAAGAAAAAGCGCCCCGCAGGGCGCTTCTCTTTAATGCTAATTACGACTTAGTCGCGATCGCCACCCATGATCCCAAAGAGGGCCAAGAGGTTGGTGAAGATGTTGTACACGTTTAAGTAAATCGCAAGCGTTGCCATCACGTAGTTGGTTTCGCCGCCATTTACAACCCGCTGTACGTCCACCAGGATGAAGGCAGAGAAAATCGCAATTGCCAACACCATCAAGGTCAACATCAAGGCAGGCATTTGCAGCCAAATGTTGGCGAGTGACGCCACGATCAGCAGTATGACGCCAATCATGAGGAACTTACCCATGCTGCCAAAGTCACGCTTGCTGACGGTAGCAATGCTGGCCATAACCGTGAAGATCAGAGCAGTACCACCAAATGCACCCATGATCAGGGTTGCGCCGTTGCTATAAGTGCCCAGGGTGTAGCCAACTAAACGGGACAGCATCACCCCCATAAAGAAGGTGAAGGCCAACAACAGGACTACGCCTAAGCCGCTGTCTTTATTGCGGTCAATCGCCCAGAAGAAACCAAAGGCAACTGCCATAAAGACAATAAAGCCCATGAAGGGGCTGCCTTCAAATAGCTTGAATCCCATTGCGACACCCAGCCAAGCGCCGATGACGGTTGGAACCATGGAAAGTGCCAGCAGGGCATAGGTATTGCGCAGTACCCGGTTACGGACCTGTGCATTTGCAACTGAGCCAGTTTGCCCAAAGCCGAACGAGTTCAAATCACTCATATTGACTCCTTTTATCTAATAACGTTAGTCCACCACGGGACTTTGATAGCAAGTATAGACAAAATTGATTAAATCAAGGGGGCAATCCAATAAGAATAAACAAAATAGGGTTATACCTAGCAAATTCAACGGCTTAGAGTAATAGTTATGGGGGTAAATACGGATTAAGCAATGTATAATAATCAAGCGTTTATATGAGCGCGCGGTACCCGCATCGGCAGCCAATACCCTATTAATTTTGGTCAAAAATGGCTGTTTTTTTATTACTATTGATTTAATCACTGGAGTTTTGCATGGCAATGGAGCGCACCCTTTCTATTATTAAACCGGATGCAGTAGCTAAAAATGTAATCGGACAGATTTATTCCCGTTTTGAGCAGGCCGGCCTCAAAGTCATCGCATCCAAAATGGCGCACTTATCGCAGTCAGAAGCTGAGCAGTTTTATGCCGTGCATGCTGCCCGCCCATTTTTTAAAGATTTAGTGAGCTTCATGATTTCTGGTCCAGTCATGATTCAGGTATTGCAAGGCGATAACGCCATTGCAAAAAACCGTGAACTCATGGGCGCAACCGATCCTAAGAAAGCAGACAAAGGCACTATCCGTGCTGACTTTGCAGACAGCATTGATGCCAATGCAGTGCATGGCTCTGATGCGCCAGAAACTGCTGCTGTGGAAATCGCCTTCTTTTTCCCAGGCATGAACATCTTTTCGCGTTAATTGATTGACTACCCCGCGCACAAATCTCCTGGATTTTGACGCTGCCGGTATGGCAGCGTATGT
>JBIPON010000170.1:0-4044 GCA_044379065.1 Polynucleobacter sp.
CCAAATGCTTGTGTTCGCTTGGTGTTCCCCCCACTTAAGGACAAGTTTTAGGTGATCGATTAGGTAGTTTTCGTCATTTGCTTGTTGGGTAGCGCGATCCATTGGGCAGCCATCGGAGAGTAAAACGATGTTTTGCTTAATAGGGTTTGATGAAGTGGCCATGTTTTTGGAGGACTCATGATTAGATCGATTGATGGCCCATTGGAGGGCTTCACCATCTATGCTTTCTCGATAGATATCGGGCTTAAGCATGGCGGCTAGTCCAAGCCGCGCTTGTCTCCAACTGGAATTGAAGTCCTTAAATACCCAGTGGGCACGTTCATTTAATCGACCTGGGTTATCAGGTTTGCCTACCGATTGCCATTGCTTAAAGCATCTCCCACCCTGCCAGCTCATCGTGCTGTATCCGAGAACCTCGGTTGGAACCCCAATCTTATCGAGTATTTTCACCATGACATCAATCCAAGAGGCCATCATTACACGATGCTCTTTCATCGATCCAGAGCAATCAATCAAAAAGGTGACGCTGGCCGCGGGTTTTGGCTTTAAATAAACCGTTTGATAAACCGACGATGGATTGATTGATGTGACAATTCGGCTTAATAACTTTCGGTTTAGGACCCCTTCTTCTGCCGACTCTATGCCGCTTGCATTAGGAGTGCAAAAAAGCGGGGTGTAAACCTTAATCAGCCTAGACCAGGGTATGGACCAACTTTGAATTTGTTGATCCATTTCTTCACGAAATGAAATAAGTTGAGCAAGCCTAATGGCATCTAGCGGTTTAATTTCTTGATCATAGGAGCGATCAAATACACGATAGCGCTTTAATTCATGTTGATATTGGAGTTCTTCGCTAGTATGTGAATTTGAGAATAGGCTATTGGCTGCAATGGGATGCCTTTGTTTGTCAGAGAACTCCCAAACAATGGGAAGCCGAGTTTGATTTAAGTTTTTCCGTTTAATTCGAATGCTCGGAACATTTTCATATTCCTTTTGTACTAAATCAGAAACAAAAGTAGCAAGCTCCAAGGCCACTTCAGAATATTTTTCTTGATCGTGTCGAAGGCGTTTTAACTTTTCAAGCAGTGTTCCGGTGGTGACATACAGCTCTGCGCGTGGTATCTCAATCGTATCTTGCATTAACTGGGGGAGTGGGGCGTTATTCATCCTCGACCACGTTCCACCAAATATCGCCAAGAGCAGTAAGCCAATGCTTCCTTCCGTATTACCAGAAGCCATGAATTGATTTAGCCAAGCAATAAAGTGCAATCGAAGATTTTCTTTTGCTCCAACCATGCTTGCTGGGCAAATACTTTCCACCCGTATCTGTTCGAGGACTTCGAAGACCAGGGATCCCATTAGGTCATGCGGCTGTTTGGCTTGATGTAATGTTCGATTTGAGAGTGCAAGGCGAAGGCCAAGGCCGTCGAGCATTCCGCGATGATTTGCCCACGATTCGGTGAAATGGACTGGATTTAGGTGGGGTGGAAGTTGCCCAAGAATGTCATCGTCATGATAAAAAAGCCAATCGCGCAAATTGACTTGTGCATCGCCCGATATCGATCGGACAATTGCACCATAGCGCTCCTGCGTGAGCAGTTCTTGCGAGGATTGAGTTTGCAAGGAATTCTTCTATTGGTCTAAGTTGCTCTTCGGTAAAGCCAACTCTGTATTGAAGCAGCGTTGGTAGTATTCGGCAATTAACTTTTTTTCTTCGGACTCGCACTTATTTAAAAAAGCTAAGCGAAATGCCAATGCGAGATCTCCAAAAATAGCCCAATTTTCTGCCCAGGTGATTACTGTTCTGGTCGACATTAGGGTAGATAGGTCACCCGCAGCAAAACCATTGCGCGTTAAATTGGCCAAGGTAATCATTTGTCCAACCACAAGGCTATTCTCAGAATTATTTAAGCCTGGAACTTTAGCCTTAACAATTTGTTCTTCGGCCTTAGGCTCTAAGTAATTGAGTGCGGCAACTACATCCCATCGATCCATTTGGCCATGATTGAGGAGTTGGGTGCCATGGTAAATGCTGTTCCAGTTGCCTAAGCCCACCGTATTGCTGGTAGCAAATATTCGAAAAGCTGGATGCGGCTCAATAACCCGGTTCTGATCCAATAGAGTGAGCTTGCCTTCGCGTTCAAGCATCCGCTGTATCACAAACATGACATCCGGCCGGCCAGCATCATACTCATCTAGCACCAAGGCAATTGGTCTTTGCATCGCCCACGGAATAAGACCTAGTTGAAATTCGGTTACTTGCTTGCCATCCTTGACGGTAATAATATCTTTGCCCAGCAAATCCATCCGCGTAATCTGACCATCTAAATTGATACGAAGGCAGGGCCAGTTGAGCCTAGCCGCAACCTGTTCAATGTGAGTTGATTTCCCAGTGCCGTGCATGCCTTGCAAAAGCACCCTTCGATTAAATCGAAACCCAGACAGTAGGGCAATGGTGGTATCGCTATCAAGGCGGTAATTTGGGTCGATTTCTGGAACTAAATCATGCCGTGATGAAAAACGCGGAACCTCAAAGTCGCACGGAAACTGGCACTCAGGAAAGGCGCTTTTGGCGGAAACAAGGGCATCCGGTTTTGCCTCTCCTAGGCTTGTTAATTCAGGGCTATTTTGCATTTTGATTCCAGGTGGTGTTATTTGATTTTAGTCAGGGATTGTTCAAATATATAAGCGATATCATTCCACTTATTAGATTAAACATGGGGATTTCCCTTATTTTTTGCCTAATTTTAATTATTATAGAACAATTTGTTCAGTTAATTTGAAATAATGCTAGAATTGAGTCAGATTGAAGCCTCAATCATTGAGTGCGTAATTTTTAACCCATTAACGGAGATTCCATATGTCCAAAGCGGATCATGCAGTAACAACAGGCCCACAAAAAATGACGCCTTCAGAGGCCTTTGTCGAAACAATGGCTGCCAATGGCGTCACCGACATCTTTGGAATTATGGGCTCTGCTTTTATGGACGCAATGGATATTTTTGCTCCAGCAGGCATTCGTTTGATTCCCGTAGTGCATGAGCAAGGCGCTGCACACATGGCTGATGGTTACGCTCGTGTCAGCGGTCGGCATGGGGTGGTCATTGCCCAAAATGGACCTGGAATCAGCAACTGCGTGACTGCAATCGCTGCCGCATATTGGGCGCATACCCCGGTTGTGATGATTACTCCCGAAACGGGCACGATGGGAATGGGCCTTGGCGGCTTCCAAGAAGCAAATCAGCTCCCGATGTTTGAGGAATTCACCAAGTACCAAGGTCATGTCAACAATCCAAAGCGCATGGCTGAATATACAGGCCGTTGTTTCGATCGCGCTATGTCGGAAATGGGTCCAACACAACTGAACATTCCAAGGGATTATTTTTATGGCGAAATCGAAGTGGAGATTCCCCAGCCAAATCGCCTGGATCGCGGCCCCGGCGGTGAGCACAGCCTAAACGAAGCTGCTGAACTCTTGGCTAAAGCGAAGTTCCCAGTGATTATTTCTGGCGGCGGTGTTGTCATGGGTGATGCGGTTGAGGAATGCAAAGCATTGGCAGAGCGTTTGGGCGCCCCAGTTGTCAATAGCTATTTGCATAACGATTCCTTCCCAGCAAGTCACCCATTATGGTGTGGCCCGCTAGGCTACCAGGGATCTAAGGCAGCAATGAAGTTGATTTCACAAGCAGACGTCGTGGTTGCTTTGGGATCACGCCTAGGACCCTTTGGTACTTTGCCCCAGCATGGCATGGATTACTGGCCAAAGAACGCTAAGATTATTCAAATTGATGCTGATAACAAAATGCTGGGCTTGGTTAAGAAGATCTCTGTCGGCATTTGCGGCGATGCAAAGGCTGCGGCGATTGCACTGACACAGCGCCTCGCAAATAAAACCTTAGTTTGTGACGCAAGCAAGGCTGATCGAGCAAAAACCATTGCTGCTGAAAAGGCAGCCTGGGAAAAAGAGCTTGATGAGTGGACTCATGAGCGGGATGCATTTAGCCTTGACATGATTGAGGAGCAAAAAAAGGAAAAAACCCCAAC
>JBIPON010000037.1:0-12384 GCA_044379065.1 Polynucleobacter sp.
ACAACGCGTTAAGAAGATCGTCGCTGAACAATTAGGCGTAGCTGAAGGAGACATCAAGAATGAGTCATCCTTCGTTAATGACTTAGGCGCTGACTCACTTGACACAGTTGAATTGGTTATGGCTTTGGAAGATGAGTTTGGTATTGAAATTCCAGACGAAGAAGCTGAAAAAATTACGACCGTTCAACTCGCAATCGATTTTGCTAAATCAAAAGCCCAGGGTTAATTCCTGAGCTAGGCCCAAGGCTGTGTCCGCTATGAAAAACCAGCGCCGCGTGGTTGTCACCGGCCTGGGGATTATTTCCCCAGTGGGCAATTCAGTTGACACTGCGTGGGCTAGCGTCATGAGTGGCAAAAGCGGTATTGCCACCATTACCAAGTTTGATCACGCCCCGCTGAGCGTTCATTTTGCGGGTGAAGTGAAAGACTTCAATGTAGAAGAGTACGTCTCAGCCAAAGAAGCGCGCCACATGGATACCTTTATCCATTACGGCATTGCGGCTGGCACGCAGGCGATTAAAGACAGTGGCATTGAAATCACCGAAGAAAATGCCGAGCGTATTGGCGTTATGGTGGGTTCTGGGATTGGCGGTCTGCCGATGATTGAAGACACGGGCGCTGAATTGCTTGCCCGAGGCCCTCGCCGAATTTCCCCATTCTTTGTCCCAGGCTCCATCATTAATATGATTTCGGGACACTTGAGTATTTTATTTAATCTCAAAGGTCCTAACGTAGCTGCCGTGACTGCCTGCACAACTGGCTTGCACAGCATTGGTCTGGCTGCGCGCTTAATCCAGTATGGCGATGCGGACATGATGGTCGCCGGCGGTGCAGAGTCTACTATTTCGGCCTTGGGTGTTGGCGGCTTTGCTGCTGCCAGGGCCTTATCTACCCGCAACGATGATCCGGCCACAGCTTCCCGCCCTTGGGATAAAGATCGTGATGGCTTTGTATTGGGTGAGGGTGCTGGCGTTGTTGTGCTAGAAGAGTATGAGCATGCCCGTGCCCGTGGCGCCACCATTTACTGCGAATTACTCGGCTTTGGCATGAGTGGGGACGCGTATCACATGACCGCCCCCAATATGGATGGACCGAAGCGCTGCATGCAAAACGCAATACGTGATGCAGGCCTCAATTCAGATCAAATTCAGTATGTGAATGCCCATGGCACCTCAACGCCGCTCGGCGACAAGAATGAGACTGAGGCGATTAAAGCAGCTCTGGGTGACCATGCCAAAAAAATCGTGGTCAATTCAACCAAATCCATGACCGGTCATTTGCTGGGCGGTGCTGGCGGTCTTGAATCGGTGTTTACCATTTTGGCCCTGCACCACCAAAAATCACCACCAACGATTAATATTTTTAACCAAGATCCTGAGTGTGACTTGGATTACTGCGCGAATACCGCGCGTGATGTCAAAATCGACCATGCCATCAAAAACAACTTTGGCTTTGGGGGTACTAACGGTACCTTGATTTTTGGTAAGTTGACCTAATATCTAGTCATCTATCCCTTTTAAAGCCCTAGGGCTGCTCACACACAATATGAAAAAGACTTTTTTAGCGGTATTGACTGCCCTTAGTTTAGGTCAGCTTGCGTTTATGCCTGCTTCTGTGGCGCAGCCGGCAAGGGTATTAGCGCCGGATTTTGCTGATTTGGTCGAAAAAGCCAGCCCCGCAGTAGTCAATATTCGAACAACGGAGCAGCGGGCTGCCGCACAACAAGCGCAAGGCGCACTTCCCCCTGGGATTCCAGAGGAGCAGGCAGAATTCTTTCGGCGCTTCTTTGGCGTACCACCTCCGGGCACCCCTAAGTCGGGCCCATCTCAACCGGGTCAGCCCCGTGAGGCCGAGCGCGGGGTTGGCTCTGGCTTCATCATTGATTCCAATGGTTTAATTTTGACCAATGCCCACGTAGTCGAAGGTGCCGATAAGATTTACGTCACCCTGACTGACAAGAAGGAATTTACGGCCAAGTTACTGGGCGCAGATAAGCGGACCGATGTTGCCGTACTCAAGATTGAGGCCACGGGCTTACCCAAACTTCCATTGGGCGACTCCTCTAAGTTGCGGGTCGGTGAGTGGGTCTTGGCGATTGGCTCTCCCTTTGGCCTTGAGAACACCGTGACCGCTGGAATTGTGTCGGCCAAAAGCCGCGACACCGGCGACTACTTGCCCTTCATTCAAACTGATGTGGCCGTGAATCCCGGTAACTCGGGAGGCCCTTTAATTAATACTGCTGGGCAGGTCATTGGTATTAACTCACAAATCTTCAGCCGCTCGGGCGGCTATATGGGAATTTCGTTTGCCATCCCGATTGATGAGGCGATGCGAGTGGCAGATCAATTGCGCACGACGGGTAAGCTGGTGCGTGGCCGGATCGGCGTTGCTTTAGGCGACTTAAGTAAAGAAATGGCCGAGACCTTAGGTCTTGGGCGGCCACGCGGCGCATACGTTCGCAATGTCGAACCCAATGGTCCGGCAGCAAGCGGCGGAATAGAGGCTGGTGATGTGATTTTGGCATTCAATGGGCGCGACATTGGTAAATCGAGTGATCTCCCACGCATCGTTGGCGAAACGAAACCGGGTATGAAGGCAACGGTTCAGGTTTGGCGCAAGGGCTCGGCGCGCGATCTTTCTGTAGTAGTAGCCGATGCCGAAGCCAGCACAAAAACCGCTGCGGCAAAGAAGCCAGATACTCCAGCTGCAGCAGCAACCAGCAATAATCCCTTTGGACTTGGCGTGACCGAACTATCTGACGCCAAAAAGCGGGAGCTGAACATCAAGTCAGGGGTTGAGATTACAAGCCTAGGCGAGGGGGCTGCTGCCCGGTCCGGAATTCGCGTGGGCGATGTGGTTGTGCGGGTTGGCGATAGCGATGTGACGAGCGTAAAGCAATTTGAGGGGCTAACCAAAGGTTTGGATGCCAATCGGGCTGTGGCCCTATTTGTGCGCCGAGCAGACAGCACCTTGATTGTCCCGCTGAGGCCCAAAGCGCCCTAATTTGAGGCTAATCCCCCAAAAAAGCCTAAAACCAATGGGTTTTAGGCTCAGCCAGTACAATTAATCCAAGACAACTTATTGCAGCGCATCATCCTGTGCGCTGCGACAAGGTGTTTTTGCCAATCTAGATAAAACACCATGGATTTAATCCGCAACTTTTCTATCATCGCCCATATTGACCATGGTAAATCGACCCTTGCGGATCGAATTATTCAGCTGTGTGGCGGCTTATCTGATCGTGAGATGGAAGCCCAGGTCCTGGACTCCATGGACATTGAGCGGGAGCGCGGAATCACCATTAAAGCCCAAACCGCAGCCCTCAGTTACAAAGCCAAGGATGGCAAAACCTATAACCTCAATCTGATTGATACCCCTGGACACGTTGACTTTTCCTATGAGGTGAGTCGTTCACTTTCAGCATGTGAAGGTGCATTGTTGGTGGTCGATGCCAGCCAAGGCGTTGAAGCGCAAACCGTCGCCAATTGCTACACCGCCATCGAATTGGGTGTGGAGGTTGTTCCTGTATTAAATAAGATCGATTTGCCGCAGGCTGATCCAGAACGCGCTAAACAAGAGATTGAAGATGTGATTGGCATCGACGCAACCGATGCATTGACCTGCTCTGCCAAAACAGGCCTTGGTGTTGCGGATGTGCTGGAAGAAATGATCCGGCGCGTGCCTCCACCCAAGGGCAGCGTTACCGAACCCTTACAGGCCTTGATTATTGATTCGTGGTTTGATAACTACGTTGGTGTGGTGATGTTGGTGCGGGTTGTGAACGGCACTCTCAAACCCAAAGACAAGATTACATTGATGGCCAATGGCTCAACCCATTTGGTTGAGCATGTAGGCGTCTTTAGTCCGAAGTCGATTGATCGTCCTGACTTAAGCGCAGGGCAAGTGGGTTTTGTAATAGCCGGCATTAAAGAGCTAAAGGCCGCTAAAGTTGGCGATACGGTAACGCATGCAACAGGGCAACAGGGCCGTACCCCCGCGAATGCACCGTTACCCGGATTTAAAGAAGTGAAGTCCCAAGTGTTTGCAGGCCTTTACCCCGTAGAGGCAAATGAATACGATCAGCTGCGCGAGTCACTTGAAAAGCTTAAGCTAAATGACGCATCACTGCTTTATGAGCCTGAAGTATCACAAGCATTGGGATTTGGATTTCGGTGTGGGTTCTTAGGCTTATTGCACATGGAAATAGTGCAAGAGCGTTTAGAGCGCCAATACGATATGAACTTGATTACAACTGCACCTACCGTGGTCTATCAAGTGCAGCAACGGGATGGAACCCTATTGGTGGTCGATAACCCATCGAAGATGCCAGACCCCTCAAAGATCGAGGCTATCTTAGAGCCAATCGTGACAGTTAATTTATACATGCCTCAAGAGTATGTTGGATCGGTGATTACGCTTTGTACCGGTAAACGCGGCGTGCAAACCAATATGAACTACTTGGGCAGACAGGTGCAATTGACCTATGAAATTCCGATGGCAGAAATCGTGCTGGATTTCTTTGACCGTTTGAAGTCGGTCTCGCGCGGCTATGCCTCGATGGACTACGAGTTTAAGGAGTACCGTGTAGCCGATGTGGTCAAAGTGGATATCTTGATTAACGGCGAAAAGGTCGATGCCTTATCCGTCATCGTTCACCGCAGTAATAGTCAATCACGTGGCCGTGACGTGGTTTCAAAGATGCGGGGCATTATTCCGCGGCAGATGTTTGATGTAGCGATTCAGGCGGCGATCGGCAGCGGTATTGTCGCGCGCGAAAACGTCAAAGCTTTGCGTAAAAATGTATTGGCTAAATGCTACGGCGGCGATATATCGCGTAAGCGCAAGTTACTTGAAAAGCAAAAAGAAGGTAAGAAGCGTATGAAGCAAGTGGGCAACGTTGAAATTCCGCAGGAAGCCTTCTTAGCCATTTTGCAGGTAGACGATAAATGAACTTCGCTCTAATACTATTCATCTTGGTTGTGGTGACTGGCGTCGCTTGGGTCGCAGACAAGCTCATATTTGCACCACAACGAAAAGCGGCTGGCATTGCCCGTATGCCCTTGTGGCTTGAATATTCAGCGAGTTTTTTCCCGGTCATTTGCGCGGTATTTTTTCTACGCTCATTTTTGATCGAGCCATTTAAGATTCCATCAGGATCCATGATTCCAACGCTGCAAATCGGCGATTTTATTTTGGTGAACAAATACACCTATGGCATTCGTTTGCCGGTGATCAACAAAAAAATCGTTGACTTGGGGGATCCTAAGCGCGGTGATGTCGTTGTATTTCGCTACCCACTGGATCAGTCGGTTGACTACATTAAGCGCGTTGTTGCCGTTCCTGGCGATACGATTACCTACCAAGACAAGCGCATTACGGTAAATGGGCAGCCTTTGGAATATACCGGCGGCGAGAACTATTTAGACCAAGAGAGCATGCGCTACGCCAAGCTCTATACCGAAACCTTTCCGGCTGATTTGGGCGGTAACCGCCATGGCATTTTGAATGATCCTGATCGCCCGTCTGGCATGTTTATGCCGGAGCGCTTTCCCGGGATTGAGAACTGCCAATTCTTGCCAAATAGCATGACCTGTAAGGTACCAGCTGGGCATTACTTCACCATGGGTGATAACCGCGATAACAGTGCTGATTCCCGATTTTGGGGTTTTGTGCCCGATCAAAATATTGTCGGCCGGGCTTTCTTCGTGTGGCTCAATTTGGGCTCTCTGAGTCGCATCGGCGGATTTCAATAAGCATGAATGCGCGCGCTGCAATTGACCTAGAGCCGCTTCAAGAGCGCCTAGGTTATGTGTTTAAAAAGCCAGAGCTGTTGCAACAAGCATTAACGCATCGCAGCCACAGTAAGAAAAACAATGAGCGCCTGGAGTTTTTGGGCGACTCGATTTTAAATTGCGTTGTAGCCGAATTGCTGTACGAGCGTTACGCCGATTTAGATGAAGGCGATTTATCCCGTGTCCGTGCCAATTTGGTAAAGCAACAAGCTTTGTACGAGATAGCTCAGCTTTTATCCTTATCGGATTATTTGCGCTTGGGTGAGGGCGAGCTGAAAAGTGGCGGCTTTCGGCGCCCATCCATTCTGGCCGATACCTTAGAGGCAGTTGCTGGAGCGGTTTTCCTCGATGGCGGTTTTGATGCGGCTAAATTCAGTTTACGTAAACTGTACTCCGTCATTTTGGCGCAAGTCGACCCCAAGACCTTAGGTAAAGACGATAAGACCTTACTGCAAGAGTATTTGCAAGGTTTTCAGATGCCCTTGCCTGGTTATACCGTCACTGCGACAACAGGCGCAGCGCACAATCAGCAGTTCGAAGTGGAGTGTGTGATCCAGGGCCTGAAAATCAAGGTGAAGGGATTTGGAGCATCGCGCCGGGCTGCCGAACAAGGTGCCGCCAAGTTAGCCTTGCTAGCCATTACGAAGGCCTTGCCGCAAGAAACGCGCAAACCCAAAAAGACCCGTTCTGCAAAGAAGAAAGCGGCAAAGTCCGACACAGCTGAAGAGCAGCTCAATCTAAAGTTAAAGGCGTAAGCGTGGAAAAAGTTACACCGTTTCGGTGTGGAACGATTGCCATTGTAGGTAGACCCAATATGGGTAAATCAACCTTGCTTAATGCCTTGGTTGGTCAAAAGATCAGCATCACTTCACGCAAGGCGCAGACAACACGTCATCGTATTTTAGGGATTCAGACACGCGAACACGCGCAATTTATTTTTAGCGATACGCCGGGATTTCAGACGCGCAAAATGAACACCCTGAACCAGGCGCTGAATCGCTCAGTGACCAGCGCCTTGCAGGATGTCGATGTCGCCTGTTTTATTGTCGAAGCTGGCTATTTTGGCGAAGACGATGCCAAGGTACTGCGTCTTTTACCCAAAGGCCTTCCCGTTATTCTGGTTCTAAATAAATTGGATTTGTTTGCCAGTCGTTTTGAATTACCAGCTGATCGCGATGTCGCTTTATTGGATTTCATGAAAAAAATGGGTCAGGCTTGGAGTGAGATTGGCGGAAGGCCTGATCAATCCGAGCAGCACTTTGCAGAAATTATTCCGATGAGCGGCAAGAATCCGACAGACGTGCAGCGTTTGCTCGATGTCCTTGAAGAATACTTACCAGAGGGTGAGGCACGCTACGATGCGGACACCTTGACCGATCGGAGTGAGCGTTTTCTCGCCGCTGAAATCTTGCGCGAGAAGGTTTTTCGCTTTACTGGCGAAGAATTGCCCTATGCAAGCTCAGTGGTGATTGACCAGTTCAAGATGGATGGCACCATGCGACGGATTGCAGCGACCATTTTGGTGGATCGTGATAATCACAAGGCCATGATCATTGGCGATAAAGGTGAGCGCCTTAAAAAGATCTCTACCGAAGCGCGTCTGGATATGGAGAAACTGTTTGATGGCAAAGTATTTCTAGAGACCTGGGTCAAAGTCAAACGTGGCTGGGCAGATGATCGCGCTGAATTACGGGCGCAAGGCTTGGAATAAATGGCATCCATTCGCGTAGCCGATGAGCCTGCTTTTGTTCTGCACAGCATTCCATATAAAGAAACCAGCCTGATACTGGATGTGTTTACTCGGCAGTACGGGCGGATGGCCCTTATTGCCAAGGGCGCCAAACGGCCCCATTCTGTACTAAGACCAGTTTTGCAACGTTTTCAACCGCTCCTGGTTTCTTGGAGCGGGAAGTCAGAGTTGCGCACTTTAACCAAGTCGGAGTGGGTGGGTGGTACCCCTGCACTGGTCGGTGATGCACTGCTCTGCGGCTTTTATCTCAATGAATTGCTGGTCAAATTCTTGGCTCGCGAAGATGAATACGAGACCCTCTACGACCATTACATGACTACCATTTCTGCTTTGGCGGAGATGGATGCCGAAAGCGGTCGTTTGGAGCAGATCCTAAGGCCTTTTGAATTAGCTCTCCTACAAGAGACGGGCTATGCCGCTGCACTGGATTATTGCGTTGAAAGCAATGCCTCTCCAATAGAAGATGAGAAATACGTATATCAGCCAGAGCGCGGCGTTCGCCCATGGCAATCGGATGATCCTGGGCATTGGCCCATCTTAAGCGGCCGTGCTTTGCTGGAAATGGCTGCTGGTAACTTTTCCGAGGCCGAGACCCTAATGGAGAGTAAGCAGTTGATGCGCTTTTTACTCGGCCTTCATTTACAAGATCAGGTCTTGACGACTCGTCAAATCCTGATTGATCTCAAGAAAATCTAGTACCCTATACTAATGAATACCCTTGAACTCGGCATTAACATTGATCATGTCGCAACCTTGCGTAATGCTAGAGGCACGACCTATCCAGATCCGCTTCGAGCTGCGCGCCTAGCAGAAGAGGCGGGGGCAGATTTAATTACATTGCATTTGCGTGAGGATCGACGCCACATTAAAGATGCGGATTTATTCGCACTGCGTCCCTTAATTAAAACGCGGATGAATCTGGAGTGCGCTGTTACCCCCGAGATGATTGCGATTGCATGCCAAATCAAGCCACATGATGTTTGCCTTGTGCCCGAAAAGCGCGAAGAGGTCACCACCGAGGGAGGCCTTGATGTCGTCGGTCATTTTGAGGTGGTCAAACAGGCTACCGCCCAGCTCGTCGATGCAGGCATTCGGGTATCGCTCTTTATCGATCCTGAAGAAAAGCAAATACTGGCCGCGAGCAAAGCGGGCGCTACCGTGATTGAATTGCATACGGGCCGTTACGCAGACTTGGCTGGCGATGCGCAGATACGCGAGTTGGAGCGCATTCGGACTGCGGCGCAATATGGAAAAAAACTTGGCTTACGCGTCAATGCTGGCCATGGGCTGAATGAAAGCAACGTTACCCCGATTGCCAAGATCGCCGAGTTATCGGAGCTCAATATTGGGCATGCGATTGTGGCGGAGGCATTATTCAAAGGTTGGCAACAATCCATTTTGGATATGAAGGCCTCAATGTCGGATGCTCGCAGTAAGCTTTCTTCGACCTAGGTTAGTACTATGATCATCGGCATCGGTACGGATATTTTGCAAATGGAGCGTTTGATCGCCGCCTATGAGCGGACACAAGGCCGCTTGGCCGAACGTATTCTAGGCAAAGAAGAATTGGCGGTCTTTCATCAGCGTTTAGCGCGTAATCAGAAGCGGGGCATGGCTTATTTAGCTACACGCTTTGCTGCCAAAGAGGCATTCTCAAAGGCGATTGGTTTAGGTATGCGCATGCCGATGACCTGGCGCTCATTGCAAACCTTAAATGAACCCAGCGGCAAGCCGGTCACTTATTATTCTGGCCCGCTTGCGCTCTTTATGGAAGAGCGCAACTGGCATTCAGAAGTGACAGTGAGTGACGAGCAAGATATAGCCATTGCATTTGTGGTGGTGAGCCACGGTACGCCGATTGTCACTACGCATGATCCAAGCAATTACATCGGCTAGTAAATATAGATAATGTAATTCATAGCCAATTTAGAAAAACGTCATTCCTCTCCCTAATACCTAAAGGAAATTAACGGTGGCATCCATTCATCAGCCCGGCCCTATTACCCTAGATGTAGTGGGCCTCGAACTCACCCCAGACGATTGCCGCCGTATTGAGCACCCCTCTACTGGAGGCGTCATTTTGTTTGGCAGAAACTTTTCTAATCGCAAGCAGCTTACTGCGCTGACCCGGAGTATTAAAGCGATACGACCAGATGTGTTGATATCCATTGATCATGAGGGTGGTCGCGTGCAGCGCTGTAAGGCGGATGGATTTACGCATTTGCCTGCCATGCGCAAATTAGGCGAACTGTGGATGCAGGCCCCCAAGAAAAGCAAGACCACCTATGCCTCGGAGCCTGCGATTGCAGCAATGACTGCAGCAACTGCCTGTGGTTATATTTTGGCAGCAGAGCTGCGTGCCTGCGGTGTTGATTTTAGTTTTACCCCGGTACTGGATCTCGACTTTGGTCGAAGCGGAGTGATTGGCGATCGTTCATTTAGTTCGGATCCTCAGATTGTCTATGCCCTTGCCAAAGCGCTGAACACTGGATTGCAACTGGCTGGTATGGCCAACTGCGGTAAGCACTTTCCGGGACATGGCTGGGCAGAGGCGGATTCGCATGTAGCGATTCCAGTAGACGAGCGCTCCCTCAGCGCCATCTTGCAATGCGATGCAAAACCCTATGAGTGGCTTGACTTAAGCCTGGCTGCCGTGATGCCGGCCCATGTGATTTATCCCAAAGTAGATAACCATCCGGCAGGATTTTCTAAGACTTGGTTGCAAACTATCTTGCGCCAGCAGTTAGGGTTCGACGGCGTAATCTTCAGTGATGATTTATCGATGGAGGGTGCCAGCGTTGCTGGTGATGTAGTCAAGGGCGCAGAATTGGCCTTATCAGCGGGCTGCGATGCAGTATTGATTTGCAATCGCCCCGATTTAGCTGACCGCTTACTCTCTGAGTTGCGGGTGTCTAAGTCGAAAAAAGCAGAGTCGGCACAGCGCCAAACGAAGTTAATGCCATCCGCTCCATTTATGAGCTGGACTGAACTGCAAGCCCATGCGGAATACCTGCATGCGCAAGCATTACTCAAGAGGCATAGCTTAATTTAGCCCCATTAAAAAAGCCGGGACTTTTTAGATCCCGGCTTTTAGTAAAACCAATTACAGCTTAGTTCGCGCGACTGCGGTACTCACCAGTGCGGGTATCAATTTCAATCTTGTCGCCCGTATTGCAAAAGAGAGGAACTTGCAATTCATAGCCGGTAGCTAGCTTAGCTGTCTTTAATACTTTGCCAGAGCTGGTATCACCCTTAACAGCAGGCTCGGTGTAGATAATTTCACGAACCAGCGAAGTTGGCATTGAGACAGAAAGCGCCTTGCCTTCGTAGAACACCACTTCAACAGGCATTGCCTCTTCCAGGTAGTTCAGGGCGTCGCCCATAAACTCAGCCTCAACTTCGTATTGGTTGTAATCGCCGTCCATAAAGCAATACATTGGGTCGGCAAAATACGAATAGGTACATTCTTTTTTATCCAAAATGACAATATCAAATTTGTCGTCGGCTTTGTAAACACCCTCGTTTGGGGCGCCAGTTAAAAGATTCTTGAACTTCATTTTGACGACCGAAGAATTGCGACCGGAGCGGCTATATTCTGCTTTGAGTACAACCATGGCATCGGCGCCAATCATCACTACGTTGCCTACGCGGAGTTCTTGTGCTGTTTTCATCTGTGGTATTCCTGGAGGCAGAACTGAATTCTGCAGTATTTAATAAAGGTGACATTGTAACCGCCCCAGCCGGACATGCTCTAGGGGGAGTTAGGCCACAAAACGCAGCATTCTGGCTGCAAGCCCCCCGTCTTGATTGGTCTCCAGTATCGTTTCACGCCATCTACGGGCGTGGGCTTGCCACTCCGTGCGTTGATTCCACCAACGGGATGGCATCTGCCAATCCATAGCTAGGCGGCAGGATTCTTGGGCTGATGGACAAGCTTTTTCAAGGTAGAGATCCAAGAAGGCCTGTAATTTCACGGTATGGGCCATGTCATCTTGCGGGTAAATATGCCAAATAAATGGTTTTTCAGCGAGTTGTGCTCGTAAAAACGAGTCTTCACCCCGAACAATATTAAAGTCGCATTGCGATAAGAGCCAATCGTAGTCATCTTGTGGCACAAACGGTAGGGAAATGAGCTGAATCGATGGAGGCAGGTCTAATGGTCTGCCAATGCTATGCCCAATCATTTCAGCATGACCAAAGGTCAGGAGTACATCAATATTCGCCTGTGTATTGCCAAGATCTTCAAGCCATTGTCGAAGTGGCGCTCCCGGATAACAGAAGAGGCTGATGCGCTCTGCATCGGGGCGGAGCAGAGCCCAGCTTGGCGCAAGGCTGGCAGGGATATCGGCGCTAGACTGACTGCCTTGCAGTGGAATAGGATCGAGTGATAGTCCGCCTGTATTCGACTCAAACCCGGGAAAGAAAAAATACTTCAATAGGCCGCTGGACTGAGGAGACGCCTTAGCGTGGTACTCGCCAATCCAGGGTTCGGCGCTGAGGTACTCTAAATTGAGAATGATGGGTTTTTTGGCGCAAACTAATAAGCCGGTTTGATACCGCTCTGGCAGGTGACAGCCAAAGGCCTCAATCACCACATCAGGCGCATCCGGCGGATGACGTGCATTTTCAAAACTAGCCTCCCACGGCAGAATCTCGACCTGTGGCGTGCGCGGGGAGTCGGATGCGAGTAAATTAAGGGTCGGCAGATCATCGCAAAACAGGCGGACCTGTTGCTGATGGCGCGCGGCTAGGCTTCGGGCCAGGCGCCAACAGACGCCGGCATCACCGTAGTTATCAACGATTTGGCAGAATATATCCCAACGCATGCGTAATTCGCTTTTT
>JBIPON010000171.1:0-3998 GCA_044379065.1 Polynucleobacter sp.
CCTCAAGCCTAGAAGCAGCTATGCTGTAACAGGCCTGTATTTTTACGACAATCAAGTGTGTGATATTGCGGCTTCAATTAAACCCAGTGCCAGAGGGGAGTTAGAGATTACCGACGTCAATCGGGTTTATCTCGATAAAAACCAACTCAATGTCGAAATCATGGGTCGCGGCTTTGCCTGGCTCGATACCGGAACGCACGACTCCTTGCTGGATGCAGCAGGATTTATTGCCACATTGCAAAAGCGCCAAGGTTTAATGGTGGCTTGCCCTGAAGAGATTGCCTACCGCCAGGGCTGGATTAGTGCCGAGGCGGTGCAAAAAGTAGCCGATCAACTTAAGAAAAACAGCTATGGTCAGTACTTAACAAAAATACTGAATGAGATCAATGCCGGCCCACAAGCTATTAGCCTCTCGGTAAAAAGATAGATCGATGGAAAATCAGGCAAAACAAAAGCTACTCGTTACACCGACGGAAATTCCCGATGTGCTTGTATTGGAGCCAAAGGTGTTTGGTGATAACCGCGGCTGGTTTACCGAATCCTTTAATGCCAATGACTTTGCAAGCGCAAGCGGCCTGAATGTCCAGTTTGTCCAAGATAACCACTCCTTCTCTCGGCAGTGGACGCTAAGGGGCATGCATTATCAGCTCAATCATACCCAAGGGAAGCTCTTACGTGTAGTTGCGGGCAGCGTATTTGATGTGTCAATTGACCTAAGAAAAGACTCCAGCACCTTTGGTAAATGGGTTGGTGTTGAGCTCTCTGCTGAAAACCACAAACAGCTGTGGGTGCCTCCTGGTTTTGCCCATGGCTTTTTGGCACTTTCAGAGACTGCCGAGTTTTTATACAAAACCACCGATTATTACGATCCTAGTAGCGAAGCGTGCCTATCCTGGTGTGATCCCACAGTAAAAATTGAATGGCCGATTCCGCTGGGCAAACAGGCTTTACTCAATGCCAAAGATGCTGCTGGACTGGCTTGGGATCAGGCGCCGAAGTTCTAGGTTCCCCATGGTGGCAATAGACCGCCTAGTTTGGTGGCAAACAATACGATAATGCGGGTATGACTAGTCAGCAGCAACATCCCATGCCAACAGTAGCTGGGGTAAATCAAAAGCCCAAAATTCTCTTGGTTAAGCTCTCCTCGCTTGGCGATGTGTTGCACAACCTGCCGATTGTGTGGGATTTACGTAAACGTTTACCCCATGTCCAAATCGATTGGATTGTGGAGGAGGGCTACGTCCATTTGCTGGAGCCTTTGAAATCAACAGAAACATTCAGAGGCATTGATCGCATTATTCCAGTAGCATTTCGGCGCTGGAGAAAAAATCTCCTCTCCATTAAAACCTGGCGTGCGTTTTTTACCATGCGCAAAGTATTGCAAGCTACTACCTACGATGTTGTTCTCGAGACGCAAGGCTTACTCAAGTCTGCTTTGGTGTGCGCACTGGCTAAAAAATCACAGCATGCCATTGTGGCTGGCCTAGGCAACGCGACAGAGCACTCGGGCTATGAGCCGATGGCGAGAATGTTTTATACCCAATCCGTGCATGTACCCGTGAAATGCCATGCAATTGATCGTTCGCGCTGGGTGATGTGCTCGGCTTTTGACTGGCCCTTACTGAATCGCAATGATGAGCCCCCGCATTTTTACCCCCAGTCGTTTGTGCAGCAACTGCCCTCACTTATATTTGAAGGCCTGAAGAAAGCGGATAAGGGCACTCCGGTGCCGTATGTAGTGTGCTTTCATTCGACGGCCAGGGCAGCGAAGCGCTGGCCTACTGAACACTGGATTGAACTGGGTAAAGCCTTATCGAACAAAGGCTACCAAGTGATCTTTCCGTGGGGCAGCCCAGAAGAAATGAAAATTAGTGCCCTCATAGCGAGCCAAGTGCCGAGCGCGATTGTGCCCAGAGCGTTTTCAATTGAGGAAGCCTATTCCTTAGTGGCGCATGCTGCGCTAACAATTGGCGTCGATACCGGTTTAACCCATCTATCCGCAGTATTAGGTAGACCAACCGTGGAAATCTATTGCGATTCGCCGCGGTGGAAGACTGAAGGGTATTGGAGCAACCATATTGCCAATTTGGGAGATTGGAAAGAGTCCCCTACGGTAGATAAGGTAGTGCAGGCTGCACAGGGGATACTATGGCAGCCAAAAAACTAAAGACTATATGGTTGCAAAAATAAGGTTTATAAGTAAAAAATGCTTTTTTTTTGTAAATAAAAGGATTTCCAGATGGAGGTGGGCTGAGCAGCTCATATAAACGTAAATTAAGCAGTTTTATCTTTTATAATCACTTAGTTATATTAAGCAAGTTCAATACGCATGATAATCCCCGTAATACTCTCTGGCGGCGCTGGTAGCCGCCTATGGCCTGTGTCCCGCGAAGGCCATCCTAAGCCATTTATGAAGCTGGCCGATGGCCAAAGCTTATTAGAAAAGACCTATCGTCGCGCATCAACTTTGCCCGGGGTCTACCTTGAGAATGGAATACCCAAGCTATTGACAGTTACTAATCGCGATTATTACTTTATTAGTCGAGACGAACTTGATAAAGTAGGCGTACTAAGCAGTTTTTTGCTGGAGCCAAGCGGCAGAAATACTGCGCCTGCGATTGCCTTAGCAGCTCACCGAATTGCACACAATTTTGGTTCCGATGCCCTGATGCTCGTTCTCGCTGCAGACCATCTGATTCTAGATGATTTGGCTTTTGCCAGTGCGGTTGAGTCCGCAGTTAAGTTAGCAAGCGCTCCACATAATTTATTAGTAACCTTCGGTATTGTCCCAAGTGGCCCAGAAACCGGTTTTGGTTATATAGAAGCTGGCGAGCAATTAGATGGCGGGATGAAGGTGAATGCCTTTGTCGAAAAGCCCGACGTCAAAACTGCCGAAACTTATCTGGCAGCAGGAAATTATTTCTGGAACTCTGGAATGTTTTGTTTTTCAGCAGGACAATTCTTAAAGCAATTAGAATCATGTGAGCCCTCCGTGGCGAAAGCGGCACAGGCATGTTGGGATGCAATGCAGGTCGATGGAGTCAAAGAATCAATTATGCTTGAAATACCCGAGGCCTTATTTATTGCGATGCCAGATATCTCAGTTGACTATGCTGTGATGGAAAAGTCCAGTCAAGTCGCTGTTATTCCGAGTAATTTTGGCTGGAGCGACATTGGTTCATGGGGCGCTATTCGGGACTTAGTTAAGCCAGATGAAAATAATAATCGCAGTTTAAGTGAGGCCATTTTTGTAAACACAGTAAATACCTTCGTTCAGTCAGAAGATCGCTTAGTCGCAACGGTAGGCGTTAACAACTTAATGATTATTGATACGAAGGATGCTTTGTTAGTGGCTAATCCAGCACATGCTCAAGAAGTTAAGATGGTTGTTAATCTCTTAAAGCAAAAAGATCATGATTCGTATAAGTTGCACTCAACTGTGACGAGGCCCTGGGGTACGTATACTGTTTTAGAGGATCATCCTGGATTTAAAATCAAGCGAATTGAGGTGAGGCCTGGCGGCAAACTAAGCTTGCAAATGCACCGTCACCGCAGTGAGCATTGGATTGTTGTCAAGGGCAAGGCTCATGTGATTAATGGTGATGATAGTATCGTCCTAGATGCAAATCAATCGACTTATATTCCAGCGGGTCACAAGCACCGATTAGAAAACCCTACCGATACTGATTTAGTGATGATTGAAGTCCAATGCGGCCCATATCTTGGTGAAGATGACATTGTTCGTTTTGAGGATACGTATGGACGTATTTAATTGATGCAATTAATTAAATCACTTTGGGCTTATCGGGGATTTATTCTTGGTAGTGTTAAGCGTGAGTTTCAGAGTAAATACCAAAACTCGATGCTTGGAGCGCTTTGGAATGTTTTAAATCCATTGGCTATGATCGTGGTCTACACGGTGATCTTTTCCCAAGTCATGCGCGCTAAACTCCCCGGGGTGGATAGTAGTCTTGGTTACAGTATTTTTTTATGCGCTG
>JBIPON010000172.1:0-3991 GCA_044379065.1 Polynucleobacter sp.
CCAGAAAAATCCGAATTGTTTATTGTTGAGGGCGATTCAGCGGGCGGCTCCGCAAAGCAGGGGCGCGACCGCCGGTTTCAGGCAATCCTTCCCTTAAAAGGAAAGATTTTGAACGTCGAAAAAGCGCGCTTTGACAAGATGCTTGCAAGCCAAGAGGTGGTCACCTTAATCACGGTGCTCGGCACTGGTATTGGTATTGAAGAGTACAAGGCGGATAAGTTGCGTTATCACCGCATCATCATCATGACCGATGCGGACGTTGATGGTAGCCACATTCGCACTTTGTTGTTGACTTTCTTTTATCGCCAAATGCCCGAACTGATTGAGCGCGGCCACATTTATATTGCTCAGCCCCCACTGTACAAGGTGAAGTTTGGTAAGAATGAACAGTACATCAAAGACGATTCCGAATTAAATCAACTGTTGTTAAAGATTGCTTTGGAGTCTGCGTCCATACAAACTCCGAGCGGCGAGCTAATACAGGGATCAGCTTTGGATGAGTTGGCCCGAAATTATCAGGTTATACAAGCGGTTGTAGATCGCCTGTCGCGAACCATGGATGAAGACGCTTTGCGAGCGATTGCTGCTGGTGTTCCACTTAACCTTGATACTGAGGCGGCTGCCCAAGAGTCTGCAGAACGATTGCGTGTGGCCCTCAAAGAAAGTTTAGATTCCCTCGCGCTTGCGCCCGAAGTAATTGTGCAAAAAGAAGACCGGACCGAGCGTTTCCGCCTCCTCTTGTCGCGCCGCATCCACGGAAACCTAAAGTTGTCCGCTATTAGTTCAGACTTCACCCATGGTGACGATTACCAGAGTCTAACTTCTGCGGCTCGCGCCCTCAGCGGAAAAGTCTTGCCCGGGTCCCGCGTTCGCCGCGGCGATCCCGAAAAGTCACAGAAGGAGCAGGTGGTTGCCGATTTCCGTGCGGCCTTTGCATGGCTGTTGTCCGAGGCTGAGCGGGTTGTAAGTCGTCAGCGTTATAAGGGTTTGGGTGAAATGAACCCCCAGCAGCTGTGGGAGACCACTATGGATACCACAACCCGCACCTTATTACGCGTTCAAATTGAAGATGCGATCGTGGCCGATCAGGTGTTCACCACCTTAATGGGTGATGAGGTTGATCCGCGGCGCGCCTTTATCGAAAAGAATGCATTGATTGCGCGCAATCTTGATGTGTGATGAATGAAGAAAAGTAAGCTGAAGCTGCCCAAGGTGAATCGTTCTGCTATTGTGGTGCGCTCTTCCCCAATTCATGGCAAGGGAGTGTTTGCAAAAGTTGCCATCAAAAAAGGTACCGCCCTAATTGAGTACGAAGGTGAGCGCATTAGTTGGAAAGAGGCTGAGCGTCGCCATCCACACAATCCAGATGAGCCAAATCACACCTTCTACTTTTCCTTGGAGAGCGGCCGCGTGATTGATGCTAATTGCGACGGTAATGCGGCCCGCTGGATCAACCACTCATGCAAACCAAACTGCGAAGCACAAGAAGGTTCTTATGAAGACATCCCACGCGTGTTTATTTTTGCTAAGCGTGACCTAGAGCCCGGAGAAGAATTGTTTTATGACTATTCTCTTGACGTCGAAGGTCGCGTTACAAAACAAATGAAAAAAGATTACGAATGCCGTTGTGGTGCTAAGCGTTGCAGAGGCACCATGCTTGCCAAGCGTGACAAGTAAGTCGGCGGCATTATGTTTGTGTCCATTCAAGAATTAGAGGCGGCGATTAATTATTGGCGCAATCAATCTCCCGCATCGGGCGATGCTTTGCAGTTGTGTGCCGAAGCCTCTGCCTTGGCAAAGCCGTATGCGATGATGATTGTTCAGGGGTCGGCCCGCATCCCTCTGGATGCCCTCGATGAAACTGCGCGCAGCGCATTGAAAGTATTTCTTGCGCGGTAGTGTGGTTCTGCCTTGTTTGCTAAAGCGTGCAGGATGTTGCCTTGCTTGAAACGGCCATTGAATTTTCTTTGTACTTGTGGCCCCTACTCTTGGCGGCCTCTTTTTTTGCTGGCTTAGTCGATGCGGTCGCAGGCGGTGGTGGCCTCATTCAAGTGCCCGCTCTTTTTGCTGCTTATCCTGAAGCCCAGCCAGCCACTTTGCTGGGCACCAATAAGGTGTCGGCCATTGGCGGCACCATTAATGCAGCCCGCAAATACTTGCGTTATGTCCGTTTGCCCTGGGCGCTGATTGTTCCGGCGATTATTGCGGGCTTTGTTGGCGGCCTTTTCGGCGCTGGTGCGGTTAGTGTTTTTCCTGCCGAGCCGCTGCGCAAAGCCCTTCCTTTTTTATTGTTTTTTCTACTGATCTATACAATTTTTCAACCATCTCTTGGTCAGGATCACCGGCCCGGGGCGCATAGCCGTTTATTGCAGCTGAAGGGGGTTGGTTTGGGTTTGGTGGTCGGTTTCTACGATGGGTTTTTTGGGCCCGGTACTGGAAGCTTCCTATTGTTTGGTTTTGTGCGCTTTTTTCACTTTGATTTTCTGCATGCGTCTGCCGCCACAAAGCTGGTTAATGTGTCGACAAATTTGGCATCGATTGTTTTGTTGGGCGGCTTGGGCAAAATAAGCTGGACCCTTGGTTTTGCAATGATGATTGCAAATATCGCCGGCAGTCAGTTCGGCAGCCGCCTTGCAATCAAGCATGGTAGCGGATTTGTGCGGAAAGCTTTCCTCATTTTTGTTTCCGCCTTAATCTTAAAGTCAGCCTGGGATGCTTATTTTTCCTAATTAAATCAATGAATTAGGACTATATTCCTATAAATTGGCGCGCCCTTGTTTCACGTGAAACAAGGCAAAATGATATGATCAGTGCCCTTATTGAGGCAAACCATGCGGTACTCTAAAAAATTCGATGTGATTGTGATTGGTGGCGGACATGCTGGCACCGAGGCGGCGCTGGCTTCTGCGCGCATGGGCTGCGACACCCTGCTACTGACCCACAGCATAGAGACGCTTGGCGCCATGAGTTGCAACCCTTCAATTGGTGGCATTGGCAAAGGCCATCTAGTAAAAGAAATAGACGCGCTCGGCGGCGCAATGGCGGCAGCTACTGATGAGGCGGGTATTCAGTTTCGTATATTGAATGCCAGCAAGGGCCCTGCAGTTAGGGCAACACGCGCCCAAGGAGACCGCATTCTATATAAAGCAGCAATACGCCGCAGGCTCGAAAATCAAATCAACCTAAGTTTATTTCAGGCCGCTGTGGACGATCTCCTGGTTGTGGGGAATGCTGTGGTTGGGGTTCGCACCCAATCGGGCCTCGAGTTTGGGGCTGGCCGCGTTGTTTTAACGGCGGGCACATTCTTAGATGGCAAGATTCACGTAGGCCTGAATAGCCATTCAGGTGGCCGCGCTGGCGATCCCGCAGCCTTGACTTTGTCGGCGCGGCTAAAAGACCTTGCTTTGCCACAGGGGCGCCTAAAAACGGGTACCCCCCCTCGAATTGATGGCAGAAGCATTGATTTTTCAGTAATGTTGGAGCAGCCGGGCGATCTTGACCCTGTTCCTTGTTTTTCCTATTTAGGGCGGCCCGAGCAACACCCAAGGCAGGTTCCGTGTTGGATTACCCATACGAACGAGGCAACCCACGACATTATTCGTGGCGGCCTAGACCGCTCGCCGATGTACACCGGCGTTATTGAGGGTGTTGGGCCGCGCTATTGCCCTTCCATTGAAGACAAAATCCATCGTTTTGCCTCTAAAAATAGCCATCAGATATTTTTAGAGCCTGAGGGCCTGACAACAAACGAGTATTACCCCAACGGAATCTCAACCAGCCTGCCCTTTGATGTGCAGTGGGATTTGGTACGCAGCATTCGGGGTCTCGAGAGCGCCACCATCGTACGCCCTGGCTACGCTATTGAATATGATTTTTTTGACCCTCGCCAACTGCGGCACAGCTTGGAAACCAAGGCCATCGAAGGCCTCTATTTTGCGGGCCAAATCAATGGCACAACCGGGTATGAAGAGGCTGCAGCCCAAGGGCTGCT
>JBIPON010000232.1:0-3988 GCA_044379065.1 Polynucleobacter sp.
ATCGACTACTTGCAGATTCATCTCACAGAGCGACCCTGAAATTCCGGCGCGAGCGCATGCTTGCCAACAAAATTAACCTAGCAGACTGGTTACTCAGGCAACTTGATAATGATTTTTAGTTGCGCACATAAATCCGCCATGGCAGGTGTTCATGGCGGGTGAATAGTTTGCTTTCAAGCGTCTGCATCAGAGGCGTTTGCGGCCCTGCAATATCCACATACATACCGCTATAAAGCACAACAGTACATAGGCGTCGATCGGTCAAAAGCTGCTCTGTTTCACCCTGGGTATTCCGGAGCAACGTGACCAGTGATTCCGGTCGAACGTGACCGCTGATTCCGGGATCGTGACCGGCCATTCCGGTCATCGTGACCGGTACGCCGGTCTACAACATCGGCACGGTGTTGCGCATGTATTTCATATTTCGGTTGGGTTAGCGTCAATCCTTTTTTTCAGGACCGCTATGCCCGCCCCAAGGATCAACATGCGCAAACTCAAAGACGCCTTGCGTCTCAAATTCGAAGGCCAGCAGTCCCACCAGCAAATCGCCACCGCTTTGGGCATCTCCAAAGGCGTGGTCACCAAATACGTTGGCCTGGCCGTGGCCGCACGTCTGGATTGGACCGCCATCGCCGCCATGGACGAAGCAAGCCTGGAGCGGCGTTTATTGCCCGCCCCCAGGCCCAGCGACATCTACGCCCCCGCCGACTTCGGTCGCATCCACCAAGAGTTGCGCCGCAAAGGCATGACGCTTGCCTTGCTGTGGGAGGAATACTGCGCCGAAACAGCTGACCTGTTCAGCGCCGATCACCCAGTCAAGCCTTGGCGTTACTCCCAGTTCTGCGAGAACTACCGCCGCTTTGCCAAGAGCCTCAAACGCTCTATGCGACAAACCCACCGCGCAGGCGAGAAGCTGTTCATCGACTTTGCTGGGCCCACGGTTGAGCTGACCGGCGGGGAGCGCGCCAGCATCTTTGTCGCCGCCATGGGCGCTTCAGGGCACTGCTTTGCCACGGCCACGTCAGCTCAAACAGCAGCCGACTGGCTGGGTGCAACCGCCCAGGCCCTCGCGTTCTACGGCGGCGTGCCCCAACTCATCGTCCCCGATAACCCCCGTGCGCTGGTGGCCCAAGCCAACCGCTATGAGCCCCAACTGACCGAGTCGGCCTTGGACTTTGCCCGCCACTATGGCTGCTCCATGCTGCCCGCGCGCGCTTACCACCCGCAAGACAAGGCCAAAGTGGAGCTCAGTGTCCAACTGGTCGAGCGCTGGATACTGGCGCGCCTTCGCAAACAACGCTTTGCCAGCGTGAGCGAGGTCAACGAAGCCATCGCTCCCTTGCTGAAGTACCTGAACGAGCGCGCCTTTCAAAAGATGCCCGGCTGCAGGGCCAGCGTGTTTGCCCAGATTGATGCTCCGGCTTTGATGGCGCTGCCCACCCAGCCCTGGGAGTGGGCCGTCTTTAAGACTGTGCGGGTGCATGTAGACAGCCATGTCGAGTTCGAGGGCCACCGCTACAGCGCCCCCAACGCCCTGGTCGGGCAAGTGCTGGAGTTGCGCGTGACGGCCCATGTGGTGGAGATGCTGCACCGGGGCCAGCGAGTGGCCAGTCACATGCGCTGCGCCCACAAGGGGGGATTTACCACCACGCCAGAGCACCTGCCAGAGCGCCACCAGGCGCATGCCCAGTGGACGCCCGAGCGGCTGGTCTTGTGGGGTGAGCGCATTGGTCTGGCCTGCGCCCAAACTGTCCAATTGATGTTGGAGCGCCAGCGCCACCCCGAGCACGCCTACCGGGCTTGCTTGGGGTTACTCAGTTTGAGCAAACGCTATGGTGACCAACGACTTGAAGCCGCATGCGCCATGGCCCGTCAGGTGGGCACCACCAAGTACACACACATCCGGGACATTCTGGTTAACCGCCGGGACTTGCTGGAGCAAACCCCATCGAGCGAGTGGAGCAGCCCCGTACACGCCCATGTTCGCGGTGCTGGGTATTACCAGTGAAGGGGCCAGCCATGATGATGAACACCACACTGGATCAATTGCGCGGGCTCAAGCTGGTGAGCATGGCCCAGGCGCTGCAGGAGCAAATGCAGCAAAGCGGCATCAGCGCCATGAGCTTTGAGGAGCGCCTGGCCTTGTTGGTGGACCGGGAGGTCCACGGCAGGCAAGACAGGCGATGCGCGAAGTTGCTCAAAACCGCCCGACTCAAATACCCGCAAGCCATGATCGAGGACTTGGACTGCCGGGCCTCACGGGGGATTGACCGCGCCACGGTGATGAGCCTGACGCTGGGGCCATGGGTGCGCAGTGGACATGCGGTGCTGATCACGGGGCCGACCGGAGCGGGCAAGTCTTGGCTCGGCTGTGCGTTGGCTCGGCACGCTTGCCGCCAGGGGCACAGTGCGTTCTACCAACGCGTGCCACGCCTGGCCGAAGAGCTGCGAATCCGGCATGCCAATGGCACGTTCACGCGCTGGCTGGACATCTTGAAGAACACGGATGTGTTGGTGCTCGATGACTGGGGCCTGGTGGGCATGGATGCGCACACGCGCACGGACTTGCTGGAGATGATCGACGACCGGGCGGGCAGAAAAGCCACGATCATCACAAGCCAATTGCCCATTGAGCACTGGCATGAATGGATTGGGGACGCCACGGTAGCGGACGCGATGTTGGACCGGATCATGCAAAACCACCACCGACTGACCCTGACGGGGGAGTCACTGAGAAAGGCCAAACCGAGTCAAAACAAGGAGGAAAACCGGGGCTGAAAACGACAGCCACTTAAAATCAAAGAGCGCAACACCGCCATCGGTCACGATCACCGGAATCGGCGGTCACGTTCGCCGGAATACGCACAATCGGGGTCAATTTCGCGAACGCATCATTTCCAGGGCCGCAAGTCGATCCAATTCGGCGCACACATCAGACATGCGACCAGAGATCACCATTCTTCCAGTGGTTTGCGGTCTGTCCTTGAATTCGTGGAGCCTGAGAACCTCCAGACGCTGGGTGTTGATGGACATGGGTTTTGACACAGTTGTGGTGCAAACCGTGGGTCGAACTGCGCGACCGGGGTAGGGCGAAGGTTCAATGGCGCGTCTGAATTTGGCCGATTTGGACGGGTGAAAGTCCGGCAGATGTCTGAATAGACCTGAGAGGGTCAGGAGAGCGATTCCCATGTGAAACCTTTCAAAAGCATGGAGGTTGGACATAGGCAGGATTGGTGATGAGAGACATTGCGTTCAGGGCTGCTGAACAGCGCCCGCCACCTGAGTGCAAGTCGAAGGGCTTACATCAGGCTGCTGTTCCGGATCAAACCGACCGCTAGGCCCTCGATGTCAAAGGGCTCGTCTGGGTGGACGCGTATGGTTGGGTAGTCCGGATTTTCAGGCAAGAGTTCGATGCCGGTGGCTGTTTTGTTCAGGCGTTTGACGGTGACTTCTTCGCCCAGTCTGGCCACAATGATTTGTCCATTGCGAACCTCTTTGGTCGATTTCACGGCCAACAGGTCGCCATCCATGATGCCGGCATCGCGCATGGACATGCCGCGGACCCGAAGTAGATAGTCGGGTTGGGTGGAAAACAAGCTGCTTTCGATTTGGTAGCTGCGGTCAACATGTTCCTGGGCCAGGATCGGTGAACCTGCAGCAACGCGACCAATGAGTGGCAAACACAACTGACCCAAACCCGGCAGAGTCATGGTTAAAAGGTCGGTTGTTGTGCGTGGGGTGTTTCGGTTATTGCCTTTGAGACGTATGCCACGAGAAGTGCCGCTGACCAATTCAATGACCCCCTTACGGGCCAAGGCTTTGAGGTGCTCTTCTGCAGCATTGGCTGATTTGAAGCCCAGCACGCTTGCGATCTCGGCTCGCGTAGGGGGGGCACCGGCGCTGGCGATGGTGTTCTGGATGAGCTCCAGGATTTCTTGTTGCCGTGCAGTCAGTTTGGGGCTGTCAGTCATGTGCTTCCTTGGTGGGG
>JBIPON010000173.1:0-3985 GCA_044379065.1 Polynucleobacter sp.
ACCCTTGAAAATGAATTAGCACGCTACTTCACCATGGTAGAGGTGGAGTTTGATGCGGAAGAGGACGCCATTGCGTTTCCACAACTCGGCAAAGGTAGTACCGATCAAAATCAAATCGGCAGACTAATCTTGCATGAAATCATGGAGGTACACCACCAGGCGATTGCAGAGCTATCATCTGGGGCGATATCCCAATCTGATCTGAGTAGTCTAATTCATAGAATCAAAGGCGGGGCATTATTAATGAATGGCCTGCGTTTTGCTAATCGCCTAGATAAGCTCGCTGCTAACCGTACTGACTCCACCCTAAAACGGGCGGCCTTACTAAAAGAATTACTCCTCAAACAAAATAGCGTGATCGATGCCTTTTTAAACCGCGATTCATTTGAATAAATACGATAGTAGTCTCGGCATCCTAGCTCAAGATGAATTAAGCAGGCGGCTCAATTTTTAGTGTTTTTTCTGTTTTGGCTTACCATAAGCTGGTGCCGCTCTTTTCTACTTCACACCCCACAGCCCTTCCCGCATTTCAGCATGCAATCCGGCCATTCACATGGCTTGCACTGCTTTTACTGTGCAGCCTCAGCAGTCAGCCCCTGTTAGCATCCACCCCTACCGGTCCGATCGAAGTGCCGACCACTGTATGGCAGTCACTCGCTAAAAATCAAATTCCGCGCGATGCGGTCAGTATTTCAGTACTGGAGCTACCCAGCACGGCTGGCGGTAATGCGCGAGAAATACTGGATTGGCGCGCCAAACAATCGATGAATCCGGCTTCCACGATTAAGCTACTAACTACCTTAGCTGCACTAGATTTACTAGGGCCACAGTACCGCTGGAATACCAATCTGTATACCGATGGCCAGATCAAAAATGGCCTCCTCAAAGGCAATCTTTACCTGCGTGGTAGTGGCGATCCGAAATTAGTGCCGGAAGAGCTAGAGCAAATGATGAAAAGCCTACGTGATTTAGGTATTCAGCGCATTGATGGGAATTTGATTTTTGACCGCAGTGCCTACAGCCCTGAGGTGATGGAGCACACCACCATTGACGGGGAATCGATGCGGGCCTATAACGTGCCGCCCGATCCCTTGTTATATGCCTTTAGAACATTATCATTTCAGCTGAATCAAGCCAACAATAGCAATGGTGTTGCGATTTCATATACTCCTGCTCTTGCCTATTTTAAGATTAACAATCGTCTGCGTGTCAGTAAACAAAATTGCGATGACTGGCAACGAAAGATGCAGTTCGAGCTCATTAAGCATGTCGGTTCGGAGTCAAAAAATTCAGATCAATTAAGTGCTCAATTTACAGGTGAGTTACCAAGCGCATGTAAAAACATTACCTACAATGTCGTCGCATTAGATGCCAATACTTTTTTAACCTTGGGATTTGCAGCAGCATGGGAATTAGCCGGCGGCTCCTGGGTCAAGCAGCCACAAGGCAAAAGCGGTGAGGTTCCGCTGTTTGCAAGGCCTTTATTGGAGTTTCAAGGCGGTCCATTAATTCATGCGGTGAACGACATCAATAAATTTTCCAATAACGTCATGGCACGCCAACTCTTTTTAACCTTAAGCTTAGAACGCATAGGCAAACCGGCGTCCATCGGAGCCAGTGATCGGGTCATGCAAGCTTGGCTCAAGCAACGGGGCTTGCATTTTCCTGAATTAGTATTAGAAAATGGTTCAGGCTTATCGCGCAATGAAGCCATTAGCGCGCGCCATCTCAATGATCTATTGATTACTGCCCGTCAACTTCCATCGGGAGATCTCTTTGTGCAATCACTGCCCTTAGCCGGATCGGATGGCACTATGAAAAATCGACTGATTAAGCAGTTACGGCAATTCTTGCACCTCAAGACAAAACCGGAGGCGCGCATTAAGACTGGATCACTTACGGAAGTGCGGACGATATCGGGCTATATTATTAGTCAGTCCGGCAAAACCTATGCCGTTAGTTCATTCATTAACCACCCCAATGCCTTTCGTGGCATGGATGCCCACGATCAACTGCTGACGTGGTTGTTAACGGGCGGACCCGAACCAAAGCAAGCGCGCTGAAGTCGGTCTCGCACCCCGTCCCACTCTTGCCCTCTTGGTGGCTCGGGCATCACAATTAAATCCCAAGAATGGTCGTCTAAATCGCGCAACAGTCGGTATAGACGGCTAGCAAATAAACCGCTCTGCTCGGGAATGGTCACCTGCTGAATGTGCGATGCGCCTAATACCTGTGGGTCACGAATTTGCTCTGATTCCCATACCACCAGAGCTACGTGGGATTTAGTATCTGGGTATTGCGCAATGCAATCGAGCGCTTCACCCGCCGCATACAAACGCAATGGTGTGTTGGGAGCGTAATGGGCTTTAAGGCTACCCGACACACGCGGAGTAATTTTTTCTGAATCTACGCGCGCCCCTGCTTGTAATACACGCACTCCTGTTTTCTGCGCAATCTGCTCTGGCGTAATCGCACCAGGGCGCAGCAAGATGGGTGCGCCAGAGGATAGATCCACAATCGTCGACTCGATACCCACAGTGCAATCGCCGCCGTCCAAGATCAACAAATCAGCTTGGTCACCGAATTCAGCGCTGACATCCGCAGCGCGAGTAGGCGATACCTTGCCAAAACGGTTCGCCGATGGTGCGGCCAAGCCGCCGCCAAAGGCCTGCAATAGGGCTTGCGCGACGGGGTGGTCGGGCGATCGCAATGCAATGGTGTCTTGACCACCGGTCACCGCGCTTAGTACGTGCTTGTCTTTTTTCAACACCAGGGTTAAGGGGCCAGGCCAGAATGCCTCGACCAAGCGCATAGCTTCCTCTGGAAGATCACGGACCCAAGGTGCAATTAATTTAAACCAGGCATCCGATCGATTTGCAAGCGATGCATCTGCAATTGATGGCGCTGCCACATGCACAATTAGGGGATGATCGGCTGGCCTGCCTTTTGCAGAGAAGATGTTTCGTACCGCCTGTTCATTACTCGCATCGGCTGCTAGTCCGTAAACCGTTTCTGTCGGAATCGCAACCAAACCACCCTGCTGTAAACGTCGTACTGCTTGCTCTACTGCATGTTGCAATTCGGTACTGCTAATAGTGGGCTGCGGATCGACTTTCACTACTACAGCATCACTTAAGGAGCAATGCCTAAATCGGCGGCAACAGCAGAGCAATTCTGCCGCGCCTCATCCAGGGATCGGCCGAGGCAATTGACGTGGCCCATTTTTCGACCGGGCAAGGGGGAGGCCTTGCCATATAAATGGAGTTTTGCATCGGGTTGGCTAAGTACAAGATCCCACGCCGGTTCGCTTGCAGTCGTTTGTTGCTCACCTTCTTTGATAAACCACGCATCGCCCAAAATATTGAGCATGGCAACTGGACTTAACAAGCGCGTATCGCCCAGCGGTAAACGGGCCATTGCCCTGACCTGCTGCTGAAACTGGCTGGTAACGCAGGCATCCATGGTGTAGTGCCCCGAATTATGTGGGCGCGGCGCCACTTCATTGGCAACGATGCTGCCATCGCTAAGAACAAAATACTCGACGCAGAGCACGCCGACATAGTTCATCTCCTGCGCAATGGCGCTGGTCGCTTTTTGAATCCGCTCGAGTAAAGCGGGATGCTGCTGCAACGATGGCGAGGGTACTGTACTGGTATGCAAGATGCCCTGGCGGTGGATGTTTTCAGCGGGTGGAAATGAGCGCGCATCACCGTCGTGCCCGCGCGCCACAATCGCCGATACTTCAAAAGCCAATGCCATGCGCTTCTCGAATACACAAGCAACTCGGCCTAAATCAGCCCAAGCTGCTGCCAATTGATCGCGCGACTGAACTGTCACTTGACCTTTGCCGTCATAACCGAGGCGTACTGTTTTCAAAATACCGGGGAACAGATCGTCTCCAAGCGAAGCTAAGTCAGCCTCACCATGAATCACGCCATACGGTACCGGACCGACCCCAGAGATGGGGGCGCACTGTGCTAAAAAT
>JBIPON010000174.1:0-3967 GCA_044379065.1 Polynucleobacter sp.
TTGATTGGAAAACGCAAAAACGGCTGGCTTACCAAGCGACTGCAGAGCCCCGCGTTGCCGCAAGCGCCCCATAACACTCGATACGCCGGGTAAATCATCTTTATTCGCCATCGCAATCAGCTGCACACGCGCACCCGGAAACTGATAGGCCGCCAACATCGCGTTGGCTAAGTCGGCTTGCTCTTCTAAGGCAGCGCGGTATGAAGGATCCTCATCGCCGCTCAGCAATAACACCACCTCGCCAAATCCGTATGCCAAGGAGCCTAACCAGAGATCAAGTCCCGTCGATGCAATGTGCTCGATGCCCATGGGAACAACGAAAGCAGGTAATCCCTCAACTCGTTTTGGATTTAAGTGGGCCGCCCTACCAAGTCGATCCAAGACCTCGGCACCGGCCTCTAAGCTATGCAATAAGAGTGTTGGTGCCAGCTGGGGTGATTTGGATTTACTGTTTGCATCAGTGTATGCCGTGATTAGCGCTTTGAGTTGCTTTCCTTGATGCGATACGCTGGGGTAGTTGTAGCGCATTGCACCCGATGGGCAAACCGTGGCGCAGGCGCCGCAGCCCATACATAAGTTTGGATTGACCCCAACTTGACCTTGGCCATTTTTAAATAGCGACTCAATCGCGCCAGTAGAGCAAACATCAATGCACGCACTGCACCCCACTTTGCCATTGCGACCATGCGCACATACTTTCTCGTTGTATGCGAAGTACTTTGGCTTTTCAAACTCGCCGACCATGGCAAGGAGTTGACTGGCAGCCAAGGATTGCGCAAAAGGATCTACGCCTGGGGCAAAGTAGCCTTGCGGCGTTTGACTCATGCGCATCTGCGGATCTAGGCGCAAATCTAAAACTAAATCGCACTCTGCGCTTCGATTCACCTCAGCCCGATCAAAATTAATCGCGCCGATACCCGCACATGCAGTAATGCAAGCGCGATGGGATTTGCATCGATCCATATCAATCTGAAACGAATCGTCAATCGCATTTTCTGGGCAGGCGGTAACGCAAGCACCACATCGGGTACACATCTCTGGATCGATTGGGTTTTTTAATTCCCAATCGACGGTGAAGTTACCGAGGTAGCCTTCCACCTTGCTAACCTGACCACTGTAAATCGGATACTCCCGCGTACTCGGCAGCGCACCCGACTCCGTGCACAGTACCGACACATTTAATTGCGTATGTAGTTTTTCAGCCCACAGCAAGGCCTCGGCGCCAGGTCCAATAATGATTAAACGCCCTTGGCTTTGATAGTCCACCACCGGAACTGGATCCGCTTCTGGCACATCCGCAAGCGCCAATAATGCGGCGATCTTAGGCGTGGATTTTTCGGCCTCTTGAGTCCAGCCGGCAAGCTCTCGAATATTGACAAAGCGCAATGGCGCAACAAGCGGCTTTTCGGATTGCGTCGCCAACTCTGAAAACAAACCACGCTCTTGTGTGCATGCCACCAGAATCGGCTCAGATCCATCCAGCGCCTTTAAAAATGAACCAACCTCCTGGCGACACAAAGCGGTATGCATCGGAACGCCTAAGGCTTTTGCATCCAGTGGCATGGTGCGATTGCAATCGCAAATGAGCTTTTGGGTCATTATTTTATTTTCTGTTCAGGCACTATATTTAGGGATGCTACCGTTTGATCCAGGTCTGGATTAGGAACGTCAACTTTGACCTCGTCTTGCGGCATTGTGACATCTCCCGCAGAAGCATCGGCGATTTCAGCCGGGTCAGGCTCTGCTGCTGTAGTTGACTCTGCTGAAGTTGGCTCTGGCTCAAGGGCTTTTTCCTCTTTCGACTCCGCGAGAACCTTAGCCCCTGGCCCATCTTCAAACGCTCTAAATAAACCAAGGGATTCGGACTGCACCATGCGCTTGAGCATCTCCATCGGGATCGGGTCTGGAATGGAGTAATCGTCGATGTAAATGTCCAAGCGATCCATGATGTTGAAATGGGGATCAGAAAACAATTTTTTCATTGCCGCTTGTTGCACTGCTGGATCGACATTGGGCTGCATGAAGGCTGAGAAGTCCGGCGCAAAACGGTCGATGGATTCAGCATCTTCGAGGGTGGGCGGCAGGACTTCTTCTTCTGCTGGAGCGGCTGCGCTCTCAATGGTCTGCTTATTCTGCGGGACGGAACTTGGCGTGGTCTTGGGCTTTAACTCCGGCGCGGAGCCATCAAGCCCTTCGGGCTCTAGACCTGCTTTGCGGCGTGACCAGCGACCAAGGAATCCGTCAGCCATTAATCCTCCGCCGAGCGCTGTGCGCCTTTAAAGGATTCAGGACGTTGCCGTTTTTTTGGTTCGGGCCGGTAATGCGCGCCGACAAAATCGTGTAGCCACTGCCAGTGCGCTTTGTCGAGCACAACCGTGGCTACCGATTCACCGCCATCTATTAATCGCGCAGCTTCGTTGTAACTCAAGCAAATGCGGTGCGGAATAGCTAGAGTAGATTCTGCCTCACAATGGGAAAAACTATCGGGCTCCAAAAAGCGCTGATAGTCTTCTTCCAGTCGCCACATGACAAACCAGCAGGGTTCGGCTGCTGTAGCATTTAAAAAGTATCCCTCAGCCTCATCCGGGAACAGATCTAAGCTAAAGCCACGAAATAGCCAAGTCTCCCCTTCTGCATCCCGCTCAATAAAACGACCTAGTGGATTGCTTGTTGTAATCGCTACGCCACTGTCCTCAAACTGCCCGGAATCCGCAAATACCTCGACCGGCATCCACCGATGGGAAACCCATGGGTTATCGATGGCTTGCTTTCGCATGACAACAGCAAAACGCATTATCTTGGCTTAACCTTTAACAAGAGGGGTTGAAATGGATTTGCATTGAGCGATCGCGATCTTACGTGTTTTGAACCACGATGTTCGGAAACTTACTGCTCATGTCTTTGCTGAGATTAGCAACCCGAATCGCAACTTGACGTGCAATGTTTTTATACACTGCGCTAATGGCACCGTCTGGATCAGCAATCACGGTAGGTCTGCCAGAGTCAGCCTGTTCCCGAATCGATAAATTCAGCGGCAAGGAACCTAAGAAATCAACGCCATAATCGGTGCACATTTTTTGACCGCCGCCCTGGCCAAAGACATGCTCTTCATGGCCACAGCTGGGGCAGATGTAGGTTGACATGTTCTCGATGATGCCAATGATCGGTACACCGACTTTTTCAAACATCTTTAAGCCCTTGCGCGCATCAAGCAAAGCGATGTCTTGGGGCGTTGTCACAATCACCGCGCCAGTAACGGGCACTTTTTGCGACAGAGTTAACTGAATATCTCCGGTGCCCGGCGGCATATCAACAATCAGATAATCCAAATCGCGCCAGCGGGTCTGCTTTAGCAATTGCTCCAGGGCCGAGGTTACCATCGGGCCGCGCCACACCATCGGATTATCGGCATCAATTAAAAACCCGATCGAGCTGGCTTGCAAGCCATGGCCTTCCATGGGCTCGATGGTGTTTTCTTGCAAGGATTCAGGTCTGCCTGTAATGCCAAGCATCATCGGCTGACTAGGGCCATATATGTCCGCATCCAAAATGCCAACCTCAGCACCTTCTGCGGCGAGTGCGAGGGCGAGATTGACTGCGGTAGTGGATTTACCAACGCCGCCCTTACCGCTTGCTACTGCAATAATGTTTTTTACATTGGGCATTAATTTCACGCCACGCTGAACAGCATGTGCGACGATGCTGCTAGTGACATTCACACTGACGTTTTTTACGTCCGGCAATTTCCGAATGGCATTGACAACCAAGGTTCGGATTAAATCAATTTGGCTTTTTGCCGGGTAGCCCAAAACCACATCCAATGAAACTGCGCCATCATCAACCTTGAGGTTTTTGACTGCTTTTGCAGTCATGAGGTCAATTTGGGTATTTGGGTCTAAAACGGTTTTTAAGGTCTGCTGTACAGACTCAATACTGACTGCCAATGTCATCTCCCTTACTTTTCTAA
>JBIPON010000255.1:0-3966 GCA_044379065.1 Polynucleobacter sp.
AGTTGGGCGGTAAAAATGCCATGGTGGTGTACCCCGACGCAGACTTCAGCAAAGCCGTGAATGGTGCCGTCAAGGGCATGAACTTCACTTGGTGTGGTCAATCGTGTGGATCAACAAGTCGACTGTTCATCCACGCTGATTTGCACGATCGTTTTGTGACGGAGTTGGTTCAAAGAATTCATGCGTTACACCGTCCAGGCATTGCGACTGACATGAAAACCACCATGGGCGCCATCATCAACAAACCCCAATTTGATCGAGTTTTGGGATTCATCCAGTCAGCCATTGATGAGGGTGCGCATTTGGCTTGTGGTGGTCAGCGCCCTGATGATGCCCAACTTCATGCGGGACTTTTCATCGAACCCACGGTGTTCACACAGGTGACCCCAAGCATGAAGATTGCGCAGGAGGAGATATTTGGTCCTGTGTTGTCGGTATTCCGTTGGACGGATGAATCCGACATGATGCAACAAGTGAACGCGACACAATTTGGTTTGACGGCGTCCATCTGGACAAAAGATTTGCAAACCGCCCACCGCGCCGCATCAGCTGTGGAGGCTGGTTATGTCTGGATCAATGACAGTTCCGCTCACTTCACGGGAGCACCCTTTGGCGGCATGAAACAGTCAGGACTCGGACGCGAGGAATCCAAAGAAGAGCTTTTCGAGTTCACTCATTTGAAAAACATCAACGTATCGCTGATGTGATTTTTCTCCTGGGTTTCTGGGCTGTGCACAGCCAACGGGAAACAGTCACCGCCACCTCAGCCTTGACGCAGATGCAGCGCCGCAGCGGCCTTGACCGCCTGGGTCAGGCGCTGCGCTGACGGGGCTTCGCGCGCCCAGTGCTGCCAATACAGGGCCACATCCACCGTGGCCCCCGGCAGCAGCTCTTGCAGCGTCGGGCGTTGGGGCAGGTGCTGCTCGGGCACCATGCCCCAGCCCAGACCCAGCTCGATGGCGGTCTCAAACGCGCCCACGGCAGGGGCAAAGTGGCGCGGGTAATGGGGCTGCTTCAAGCCAAAGTGCTGGGCCAGAAAGCTGTCATGCAAAGCATCTTTGCGGTTGAAGATCACGGCCGGTTGCGCCAGCAGTTTGTGCACCGACACCGCACCGGCGCTGGTGCGGCAACGCTTGAGCACCGCCGGGGTGGCCACGCAGCGGTAACGCATGCGCCCCAAGGGCTCGGCCACGCAGCCGCGCATCGGCTCTGCCAAGGTGGTCACGCAGCCCATGACATCGCCGCTTTTGAGGGCGTCGTGAGTGTGGTCCTGGTCGTCGATCATGATGTCGAGCAACACATGGTGGCGCAGAAGCATCGCGGCCACCCCCGGCAAAAACCAGCTGTCCACCGAATCGGCGTTGATGGCCACGCTCAGCGACTGCCAGCGCACGGCCTTTCGCGCACCGCTTGGGTCAGACGTACCCTGCAGCCCGCTTAGCACATCGGCTTCCATCATGCGCACTTGCTTGACGTGGGCCAGCAAGGCCTGTCCGGCGGGGGTGGCCCGCACTTGCTTGCCACGCACCAACAATCGCAGGCCCAGGTTCTCTTCAAGCGCCTTGATGCGCAAAGACACCGCCGCCAGCGTGATCGACAAGGCTTGCGCCGCCGCGCCAAAGCCCCCGTGTTCGACCACGGCGGCCAGGGCTTCGAGTTGACGGGCGTCGAGCATGTTTGGTTTAAAAAATATTGAATGATGTGAGTTTAATTGAATATCATTTAATTCAATGCCTGTCTGGCACACACTCCAAACCATCCGCAGCCGCCCCTCAGGAAATTTGCCATGGTTTTGAGCCTCCCCACTTTCACCGCCGGTATGGTGCTCAGCATCTCCTTGATCATGGCCATCGGCCCGCAAAACGCCCACGTGTTGCGCATGGGCCTGCAGCGCCAGCACCTGTGGTTGACGGTGGCGGTGTGCGCAGTGGCCGACATCGCGCTGATTGGTCTGGGCGTGCTCAGCCTGGCGCAGCTGGGCGGCCTGTCTGACAAATTGCATGGCGCCTTGGTCGGTGCGGGCATGCTGTTTTTGACCGTGTACGGCTGGCAAGCGTTTCAGCGGTTTTTGAAGCCCACAGCCTTGGTGCTGAACCAGCCCGAAGAGGCCCACGCTGGGGCCGCGACACCCGCAGGGCGTGTGCAGGCGGCCCCTGTCACACGCCGTCAGGCCTTGCTGTCGGCGCTGGCGTTTTCCTGGCTCAACCCGCATGCCTGGCTGGACACGGCGGTGTTGATCGGCACCGCTTCGCTGGCCTATGGGCAAGGCAGCACCACCTTTGGCCTGGGCGCGGCCGCTGGCTCTTTGCTGTGGTTCCTGAGCTTGGGCGTGGCCGCCTTCTGGCTGGGTCGGCGTCTGAACTCGCTGCACGTTTGGCGTGCACTCGATGCGGGTGTGGCCTTGATGATGTGGGGCACCGTGGTGTGGTTGGCTTTGAGTTTGGTTTCTTGAGGTCGCGGGCAGTCGAGGTCTATTCCAGGACGAACATCGCTGCTGGCCAACGGTCATCGCCAAGAGAGTGGGCCTACAAGGGGGGCGGACCAGCCTTCGCGGTCGGAGACCGCTCCTACAAAACGCATACCCACGTCGGGTCAAACTCAGCCCATCGCCCAAAAGGTAGGTGCCTACAAAACAGGGGCATCGCCCACAGGGTCTCTTGCCGGAGATTCAGCGCGTTAACCAGCGCCGGGCTGCAAAGCTCAGCGCATCCACACAGGCCACCATGAGCAGCATGGCCGCCAAGATGGTGGCCGTTTTGTTCATGTGGAACAGGCCCATGTGGAAGGACAGCAATTGGCCCAAACCCCCTGCGCCCACCACGCCGAGCACGGCGGCGGCGCGGATGTTGTTTTCCCAGCGGTAGAGCGTGTAGCTCATGAGCTGCGGCAAGACCTGGGGCAAGGTGGCATAAAAGAACACGCGCAGCGGCCCCACACCCTGGGTGCGCAAGGCGTCACCAGGGCCAGTGGGCACGTTTTCCATGGCCTCGGCAAACAAGCGGCCCAGCACACCCGTGGTGTGCAGGGCCAGCGCCAAAGTGCCAGCCATGGGCCCGAGGCCGGCCGAAATCAAGAGCAAAGCGGCCCACACCAGTTCAGGAATGGCACGCAGGGCATTGAGCAACCAGCGCGTGGGGCTGCGCAGCCAAGCCGGGTCTTGGTTTGACAAGCGGCTGGCAGGCACGGCCAACGCCAGGCCCAGTAATGCCGCGATGGCGGTGCCCAAGGCCGACATGGCCAAGGTTTCCCAAGCGGCCCAAACCACCTTGTCGACAAATGCAGGCGACAAATCGGGCGGAAAAAACTCCGCCACAAAGCGGCCCATGCTGCGCGCCGCTTCCATGGACGCAAAAGATGCCCAATCCAGGTCGAGCGACACAAAACTGGCCACCACCAAGACCAACAAAGCCAAAGTGAACCAACACGCTTTGCAGCGGGCATCAAAGATCGGCTGCGGCAGTTTGTAGGGGGGGTTGGCCGCTTCGCGTGAAAAGGACTTCATGCCAGCGCCTTTCGCAACCAGGCGCTCACGCGGTCGGCCAGCGCCACCAGCGCAATGAACACCAGCAGCATGGTGGCCACTTCACCGCCGTTGAACATCTTCATCGAGTTGTCCAGTTGTTGGCCCAAGCCCCCCGCGCCCACAAAGCCCAGCACCACCGAGGAGCGGATCGCGCATTCCCAGCGGTACACGGTGTAAGAGGCCAACTCAGCGGCGTGGCTGGGCAGCAAGGCGTACACAAAGGCCTGCAGACGGCCGCTGCCATTGCGCATCAGGTTTTGGGTGGCGTGGCTCTCGCCGCTTTCCAGAATTTCAGCATAGACCTTGCCCAGCATGCCGCCATAGGTCAGGGCAATGGCCAGCACGCCTGCCGTAGGCCCCAAGCCCACCACACGCACAAACACCAGTGCCCAGATCAACTCCGGAATGCTGCGCAGCACAATCAGCGTGGCACGCACCAGCCA
>JBIPON010000239.1:0-3946 GCA_044379065.1 Polynucleobacter sp.
CCGCGCATGATGCTGGCCGAGGCTGGAACCGGGGTTGGCAAGACGCTTGCCTATCTGGCCCCTGCCTCGCTCTGGGCCCAGGCCAATGGTCCGGCGGTCTGGGTCTCGACCTATACCCGCGCCCTGCAACGCCAGATCGCGCGCGAAAGCGTGGCCCTATTTCCCGATCTCGCCGAGCGGACGCGCAAGGTGGTGGTGCGCAAGGGCCGCGAAAACTATCTGTGCCTTTTGAACTATCAAGATGCGGTCCAGGCGGCGCAATTGGGCAATGGTGACCTGATTGGCCTGGCCCTGACCGCGCGCTGGATAAGGGCGAGCCGCGACGGCGATATGACCGGCGGCGATTTTCCAGCCTGGCTGCCGGGCCTGTTTGGCGTCGCGCCCCTAGCCCAGGCCAGCGCCGCCAATCTGGTCGATCGGCGCGGTGAATGTGTCCATGCGGGCTGTGCCCATTACCGGGTGTGTTTTATCGAAAAGGCGGTGCGGGCCTCTAAGCGCGCCGATCTGGTGATTGCCAATCATGCCCTGGTCCTGACCCAGGCCGCATTTGATGGCGCAAGATCGGCGAGGGGGCAAAAGGCCGATCATGAGACCACCTCGCTCAAGCGCATTGTGTTTGACGAGGGCCACCACCTGTTTGATGCCGCTGACAGCGCATTTTCAGCGGCCCTGTCGGGCGCAGAGGCAGCCGATATGCGCCGATGGATCCGCGGGCCTGAGGGGCGCAAGCGGCGCGGGCGCGGGCTGGAACAAAGGCTGGGCGATCTGGTTGGCGAGCGCGAAAGCGCGGCCAGGGCCTTGACCGATGCGGTGCGGGCCGCCGAGGCCTTGCCCGGCGAGGGCTGGTCGGGGCGGGTTGCGCCTGCGCCCGATTATGACGGCCGCGATCAGGCCGCCAATCCCGATGGTCCAATCGAGACCCTGATTGCCCGGATGCTGGACCAGCTTCGGGCCCGCGCAGCGCCATCGGATCTGGGCCAAGAATGCGCCGCCCGGCCAACCCTAGACAGTGTGCGCGAGGCTGCAGCCCTTGCCGCCAAGGCCTTGGCCGCGATCGAAGCGCCCTTGCTGGCCTTTGCCCGGCATTTGGAGGACCTGCTCGATAGCGCCGCCGAGGACCTGCCGACGGGTGACCGGGCCAGGATTGAGGGGGCCTTGCGCGGCATAGACCGCCGCGCGCGCATGGCCTTGCCCGCTTGGCGCTCCATGCTTCAGGCCCTGGTCGATCAAAGCGAGGATGATCCCAATTTTGTCGACTGGTTTGAGGCTACCTATCTTTATGGCCGGGTGGTGGATGCCGCCTATCGCAGGCACTGGGTGGATCCGACCGAGCCCCTAATGGCGGCGGTCCTTGCGCCTGCGCATGGCATATTGGTCACCAGCGCCACCTTGTCTGATCAAGCCCTGTCCGATCCGTTTGCGCTTGCAGAGATGCGCACTGGCGCGGCGCGTATGCCCGAACGCCCCAAGACCTTGAAGCTGGCCTCGCCATTTGACTATGCCAATCAGGCTAGGGCCTTTGTCATTACCGACATCACCAAGGATGATCCGCGCCAGATCGCAGCGGCCATGCGCGAATTATTTCTGGCATCTGGCGGCGGCGGGGTTGGCCTGTTTACCGCCATTCGCCGGCTAAAAGCTGTGCATGAGCGTATTGCCGCCCCGCTAGCAGACAAGGGCCTGGCCCTCTATGCCCAGCATGTTGATGCGCTGGAGGTTGGGGCCCTGGTGGATATTTTCCGGGCCGAGGAGGATTCTTGTCTTTTGGGGACGGATGCGGTGCGCGACGGGGTTGATGTGCCGGGGCGGTCTTTGCGCCTCTTGGCTTTTGACCGGGTGCCCTGGCCACGGCCAGACATGTTGCATAAGGCCAGGCGCGAGCGGTTTGGCGCGCGGGCCTATGACGATTCTGTGGCCCGGGCGCGCATTGCGCAGGCCTTTGGCCGGCTGATCCGCCGGGCCGATGATAAGGGTGTGTTTGTCATGCTTGATGCCGCCGCCCCGACGCGCCTGTTTTCCAGCCTGCCCGAGGGCGTTGAAATCCAGCGCCTGGGCCTGGTCGATGCGCTTGAGGCCATAGCGATGTTTTTGGGCACCAAATCGCCCGCCACGGACACGCAAGGTTAAGACCAATGGCCGCCCACGATCCGACAGATACTTGCCTAGAGGTCATAGACTGGATGCGTGCCGGGGCAGGCGGCGCCCTTGTGGTGGACAAGGTGATCGAGACCCATTGCGCGGTGGTTGTGCTGGCGGGTGATCGGGCCTTCAAGCTGAAAAAGCCGGTTGATCTGGGCTATCTGGATTTTTCGAGCTTTGAAAAGCGGCAATGGGCGCTGGAGCGGGAGCTGGCCTTTAACCAGCCGGTTGCGCCCAGTGTTTACCGCGCGCTGCACACGATCAATCGCGCGGACGATGGTCGTTTGAGCCTAGGCGGCGCTGGCCGCGTTATCGAATGGGCGCTGGAAATGCGCCGGTTTGACGAGGTAGCGGTCCTGTCCAATCAGCCGCAGTGGGTGCAGGGCGATCTGGCCGAGGGGCTTGGAAGGATGGTGGCTGGGTTTCATGCGCGCGCTGATCTGCGCCCGCAAGGCGGCGGGACTGGGGGGCTTGGCTATACCATCACCTCTAATGCCCTGTTGTTGCGCGGCCTTGGCGATGTTTTAGGCGTGATGGATGTCGAGGCCTTGATCGCCGCCACCGACACTGAATTTGCAGCTAGGGCGGCCTTACTAAATCAGCGCCAGAGCCTTGGCCTCGCGCGGCGCTGTCATGGCGACCTGCATCTGGGGAACCTTTTTATCGAAAATGGCCAGCCGGTCTTGTTCGACTGTATCGAGTTTAATGACCAGCTCAGCGATTCAGACATTCAATATGATCTGGCCTTCTTGCTGATGGACCTGATGTTTCGCGGCAATCGCGGTGGTGCGGTGCGGGTCTTGAGCGGTTATCTGGATCAGGCGGCGCGCGATTTTGGCGATGCGGTTTTTGAGGGGCTGGCCTGTCTGCCCCTGATGCTGGCGGTTAGGGCCGGGGTGCGGGCCCATGTCAGTGCCCAGATGGGGCAGGCTGACTTGGCAAAAGCCTATGTTCTGGCAGGCCTGGAGCACCTTAAACCCAAGCCTCTGAGCCTTTTGGCCGTCGGGGGTCTGTCGGGATCGGGCAAGTCCTTTACCGCCCGCAAGCTAGCCCCTTTGCATGGGGCCGTGATCTTACGGTCCGATGAGATTCGCAAACGGCTCTGGGGCTGTGGGCCGCGCCAAGCCTTGCCGAGTGAGGCCTATGGTGCCGATCAGAGCCAGCGCGTCTATGGCCAGATGCTGCATGAAGCGGCCTTGATGCTGAAGGCCGGGCAGTCGGTCGTGCTTGATGCCGTATTTATGCGGCCCGACGAGCGTGATGCGGCCAGGGCGCTGGCAGCCAATTGCGGCGCGGCGTTTGAAGGCCTCTGGCTGGAGGCCCCCGTCAGCCTGTTGCAGACCAGGATTGCGGCGCGAACAGACGATGCCTCGGATGCGGATGTGGGCGTGCTAGACCTGCAATTGGCTCAAGATACGGGACCGATGGATTGGCTGCGTACAGCATCCGATCAAGATTTTTCGAAATTGCAATGACCGCGTATTTGCCATGCGGCGCGCGGCGCAATAGTGTCCGCTTCGAAAACTCAATTTAAGGAAAATAACCATGCTTGGTTTGATGCAGAACTGGCCCTTGACCGTCGATAAGCTGTTGGACCATGCCAAGCAATGGCACCCCAACCGCGAGATCGTCTCGCGCTCGGTCGAGGGGCCGATTGTCCGCACCAACTATGCTCAAATTCATGACCGGTCCAAGCGCATGTCCAATGCGCTCCTTGGCATGGGGATCAAGACCGGTGACCGGGTGGCGACCCTGGCCTGGAATTCGGCCCGTCATATCGAGGTTTGGTATGGCATTATGGGCATTG
>JBIPON010000175.1:0-3940 GCA_044379065.1 Polynucleobacter sp.
GCGGTCGCTGCATTTAATTTGGTGTCGACTTTGGTGATGACTGTCAATGAGAAGCAGGCCGATATCGCCATTTTGAGAACCATGGGCGCAAGTCCAGGGTTGATTCAGCGGATCTTTTTAATTCAGGGCTTGGCGATTGGTTTGCTGGGTTCGCTCGGCGGGGTTGGGCTAGGTTTATTGGTGGCACTCAATATTGATGTGATTGTGCCCACCATTGAGGCTATTTTCCGGGTGCAATTTTTACCGCGCGATATTTACTTTATTAGTCAGCTCCCATCCGATGTCCGCCTCAATGATGTGTTGACTGTGGGTTTGATGGCCTTTGGCCTCTCCATTTTGGCGACGCTCTATCCTAGCCGCCGCGCAGCAAGCGTCCAGCCTGCGGAGGCATTGCGTTATGAGTGATCACGCATTGGTTTTGAGGGCGCGTGGCCTTGCCAAGACCTATGGCAAGGGCGCAACCGCAGTCGAGGTACTGAAGGCCATTGATTTAGATGTAGCGCAGTCGGAGAAGGTGGCGATTGTAGGTTCATCCGGCTCGGGTAAAAGTACTTTGCTGCATTTATTGGGTGGCTTAGATGCGCCAAGCGCAGGTCAAGTGACTTTAGCGGGCTCGGACTTGAGCCATCTCTCCGTCTCCGCCCTGGATCGCTTGCGTAATCAGTATCTCGGCTTTATTTATCAGTTTCATCATCTCTTAGATGAATTCACGGCGGCGGAGAACGTTGCTTTGCCGCTGCGCATCCGGGGCTTAAGCAAAGCCGAATCGCTAGAGCGAGCAAATGCTATGCTGATGGCCGTTGGACTACAAAAGCGCGTTATGCATACTCCAGGCGAGCTTTCCGGTGGCGAGCGCCAACGCGTTGCTGTCGCACGCGCCTTGGTCGGCAACCCGGCCTGCGTTCTAGCGGACGAACCAACTGGTAATTTGGATACCGAGACAGCCGATAGCGTATTCGATTTGATGCTGGATGTGGCCAAAGAGCAGGGGACTGCATTTGTGATCGTCACCCACGATCCCATTCGGGCGCGGCGCTGCGATCGTATCTTGCGACTGGACCATGGCAGCTTAAACCCCATTCCCATCGAGGCCAATTAAGGCATGTGGCTTGATACCCACTGCCATCTCGACGCCCCTGAATTCGCATCCCATTTAGGCGAAGTCATTGAGGCTGCCGCAAAAAATCAGGTACAAGGCATATTGCTACCCGCAGTGAAGTCCAGTGATGCGCAAAACATTCGTGCGCTAGTAGCTCAGTATGCTCAAACTATTCCGGGCCTTGTTTACACCCTCGGTATTCATCCGCTCTATGTCGAACAGTCGACGCAAGCTGATCTTGATTTACTCGCTACCGAAGTTAAGGATGCGCTGCGCGACCCGCGCTTTGTCGGCATTGGTGAAATTGGTCTGGATTACTTTGTTGAAGGGCTTGACCGCACTCGCCAAGCTTATTTTTTTGAGCAGCAATTGGATTTAGCGGAGGCTCATGACTTGCCAGTAGTAATGCACGTTCGGCGCTCGCAAGATACGATCTTAAAAGCCTTACGTCAGCGCCGTATTCGCAGTGGAATCGCCCATGCATTTAATGGCAGCATGCAGCAAGCAGAGCAATTTATTCGGCTGGGCTTTAAGTTGGGCTTTGGCGGCGCTGCAACCTATACGCGTGCATTGCAGATTCGTCGATTAGCCACGCAATTGCCGCTCAGTTGTTTAGTAACAGAAACCGACGCACCCGATATACCACCGGCATGGTTACGCAATGAGGGAATAGCGCACAATGCACCGCAATTCATTCCGCGTATTGCCGCTGAATTAGCGGAGCTGCGGCAGATGGAGGTCGTCGATTTTGCTGCCGCTAGTTGGAGTAACGCAGTTACGGCACTACCGCGTTGGTCTGCTACCCTAAACCCACTTCGCAGTAAATAATTCCCTTGCGCTATGCAATTACGGCGTGGATCGCCGGGGGAGCGCTTCCCCTTTTGTTTGCAACACTGCCAGCCAATGCGCTGTTGATGACCGCTTTGGCATTGGTAGCGACTGCATCATTACTGCTCATTCCGATCGCGCTGATACGCAAAGTAGCAATTTTCTTGATGTGTGCCTTTGCTGGACTAGCCTGGAGTCTGTATTTTGTTCAGGAGCGCTTGCAATACGAATTTCCGGTAGAGCTGGAAGGAGTCGATCTGCAGATTGAGGGGCGAGTGGATGGCTTGCCGCGGAGCGATCACCAGGGCGCTATGTTTGCATTTGTTATTACAGATTACACGCGCTTACCGCGTGGGGCAGATATTGATGTTGAGAAACTACCGCGAAGGGTATACCTGACCTGGTCATCTGCGTGGCGCGAGTCAGAGAAGATACCGATAATTCAGCCCGGTCAGCAATGGCAGTTGCGCGTGAAGTTTAAGCGGCCTCATGGTGTGATCAATCCCCATGGGTTTGATTTTGAGCAGTGGCTCTTTCATCAGGGCTATGGCGCATACGGCTCGATTCGTTCGGGCGAGAAGATGGAGCAGGCGGCCCCATGGTCTTTTGCGCAATGGATTGAAAGCCATCGCTGGAATTTACGTGACAAGATTAAACGCCTACTACATGACAACAGACCGTATGCAGGCGTTTTGGTGGCGCTCGTGATGGGCGATCAAAATGCAATCGATCAGGCAGATTGGCGCGTATTCAATGCAACTGGCATTGGGCACCTGATCTCGATATCGGGTCTTCACGTCACCATGCTAGCTGGATTGGGCGCGCTACTGGCGTCGCGTGTATGGCGCCGCGGCAGCTTGCCTCTGGTGATGCCAGTGCCCCGCGTAACAGCAGCAGCCGGTTTTATCACTGCTTTCTTTTATGCCTGGATCGCAGGCTTTCAGATACCGGCGCAGCGGACTATGTATATGGTGGGGGTAGTGGCGATTGCCGTCTGGTCCGGTAGACTGCCGCGTGCCTTTGATATCTGGTGGTGGGCCTTAGCAGTGGTCTTGGTATTGGATCCGATGGCTGCCTACACTCCAGGCTTTTGGCTTTCCTTTGGAGCAGTTGCTGCGATTCTGTATGCGATGGGGGATTCCAGCGGCTTAATCGGCATCCCTACTGGAAAAGAGCTTGAGGTAAGTAGCCGAGAGCGAATAATTAAGGCTTTAAAAGAAGCCTGTCGCCTACAAGCCGTTGTGACCTTAGCCTTAATTCCGTGCACGCTCTATTGGTTCTACCAATTTTCGGTAGTGTCGCCTCTAGCGAACGCGATTGCGATTCCACTGGTGAGTTACATCGTTACGCCCCTTGCCATGATAGGTGTGGTGATGCCGGATGGATTGGCGAGACCACTCTTACTATTGGCGCATACCGCAATGGAATGGCTCACACTTCTTTTAAAGGTAATGGCCAGTTGGGATTGGGCGGTGGCGTACTCGCATCAGCCTAGCTTGATCCTTTTGGCTTTATCGCTGGCGGGTATCGTCGTGGCCATCCGTCCAGGACCAATGCGCAAGACCCTTGCGTCGCGACTGACGGGGTGTGCTTTGCTAGCCTGCCTGTTTATTCCACCTAAGACAGATTTATCCTATGGTGAATTTCAGGCCACGGTACTCGATATTGGGCAGGGGACTGCGGTGCTGATCGAGACGCAATCAAAACGACTGCTTTATGACACCGGACCAATTCAGGGCAAGAAAGACGACGCTGGAGAGCGCATCATCTTGCCTTTTTTCAGGGGAGTGGGCATTCATCAAATTGATCGTATGGTAATTAGTCACAGTGATAGCGATCACGTGGGCGGCGCCCAAACCTTATTGCGCGAGATTACCTTTGGCTCGATGCTGGGCTCATTGCCTGACCATAATCCATTGTTACGCTCATTGCGTCAAAAAAAAGTCCCAGTGCTGCCCTGTAGGTATGGTCAATCGTGGCGCTGGGATGGAGTCGACTTTTTAGTCTGGCATC
>JBIPON010000038.1:0-12157 GCA_044379065.1 Polynucleobacter sp.
CCATGAGCTGGGTTTTGAAACCACTGTCCAGCTTGAGCCAGGCGATGCATTTGGGGAATACGATCCCGAATTATTAAAAATAGAACCCCGCGCGCGTTTTCCAGAGCCGATTGAAATTGGTATGCAGTTCGAAGGGATACCCGAGGCCTTAGATGAGCAAGGCGATATTGTTGCCAGCGACGATGACTCGGAAGACGATGATGATTTGCAGCCTTTGATCTATACCGTGACGGACGTTGCTGATAGCCAGGTCGTTCTCGATGGCAATCATCCTCTTGCTGGCATGGCCCTGCGTTTTACTTTGTTAGTGACGGACATCCGCTCTGCCACCGAAGAAGAGATTCAGAATCGCCATCCAGAAGGGGTTGACGCCATTACGTTTGGGATGCCAAACGACGATGAGGACGATGTTGACTTAGATCAGTTAATTGACGCGGCCTCAGGTACCGGAAAAAACAATCCACGTACCTTGCATTAAGAGGGCGCTACTCTTTAAGCCACTGCTTGATGGTGTCGAGGTCGTGTTTAGTTTCTTGACCGGTATTTGACTTCGATGCTTCCCCAGTGTCGAGAGCTGTAGTGCCGCTGAGTTTAGCTAGTTGGGCCTCGAGCAGCTTGATTTTGGCTTCTTGTTCTAGCGTCGCATCAATCAAACCCTTGAGTGCCATCGAAACCGGATCATCGACATTGGGTGTAATGCCATAGGCAGAAAAATATGCCTTTTTGTCATTGACATCGCTCCCATTTTCGCCGGAAGGTAAGTCAGGATGCAAAATGCGTGCAGGCACCCCGACTGCTGTAGCGCCTGCGGGGATTTCTTTCAGCACAACGGCATTGGATCCAACGCGAGCGCCATCGCCGACCGTGAAGCCACCAAGCACTTTCGCACCTGCGCTAATCACAACGCCTTTACCCAGCGTTGGATGACGTTTAACACCCTTGTAGAGAGAAGTTCCACCTAGGGTAACGCCTTGATAAATCGTGCAATCATCACCAATTTCGGTAGTCTCGCCAATCACAATGCCTAAGCCGTGGTCTAAAAAAACACGCCGACCAATTTTTGCCCCCGGATGAATTTCAATTCCGGTCAATAGCCGAGCGAGCATGGACCAAAAACGGGCAACCCACTGTAAGCCGCTATTCCATAAAAAGTGGGCAACGCGGTGAAGCCAAACAGCATGCAATCCGGGGTAGCAGGTGATGACCTCCCAGCGGTGTCGTGCCGCAGGATCACGAGCAATAATCGAATCAACTTCGTCAAAAAGGGCGTTTAGCATCTTTCCAGTTTAAAGCGAACTGCTTATTTTCTCAGAAGCATCTGTTTTGCGATCCCCCGAAGCAAGTCAATTTCCTCGGTTTGCAGCTCAGCTCGGGCAAAAAGGGCCGAAAGCCGAGCCATGAGTTTCTTTGGGTTATCGGGGTTTAAGTACCCAATAGACTCCAGCCCCAAACGCAAATGCTCCAGCATTGCGGCAACGGCGGCAGGATCGGCTCGGTCTTCGGACGTTAGCCTCAGTGCCAAATTAGCGCCAGCAGTAGCAAACTCCTGGATTAGGCCCTCTCGCAAACTATAGGTGCACACCATAACCGCTTGGGCTAAATTAAGGGATGGATAGGCTGGGTTGGCCTCGAGCCAAACGCGGTGAGTGCACAAGGCCAAATGGGCATTATCGAGGCCAGTGCGCTCGGGTCCAAACATCAATGCAACCCGCTTTCCTTGGCTTAATTGCGCAACAATACGCGCGCGTGCTTCTAGCCAATCGAGGCCAGGCGGGCCAAACTCGCGATCGCGGCTGGTTAATCCCAGCACCAAGGTGGAGCCGGTTACGGCAGCATTCAGGTCGGCCTCTACTGAGCTTGCTTCCAATACATCCATGGCGCCGCTAGCCAAGGCGATGGCCTCGGGCTCCTGCGCTATCCCCGGCGTTTTGGGGTTCACTAAACACAGATCATGAAAGCCCATCGTCTTTAATGCCCGCGCGGTTGACCCTACATTGCCAGGGTGGCTTGTTTCAACCAAGATCGTCCGAAGCTGGGCAAATGCGTTTGCCAATGGCTGATGGTCGTGCGGTGCAGGGGTCATGATGTCCTTGTTTTTCATGGGATGGCGATCTGATCGTTTAGAATCAAGCCGTTAGCTCGCTATTCGTTTTGGGCTTGTTCTTATTTAATTTGTTCACCACTATATATGCACCCCATGTTAAATGTGGCCATCAAGGCTGCCCGTCGTGCCGGAAACGTGATTAATCGCGCCTCTCTGAATTTAGAGCGGCTGCAGGTTGACCGTAAACAGCACAACGATTTTGTAACGGAGGTCGATAAAGCGGCAGAGGAAGCCATTATTGAAATCCTCAGCGATGCTTATCCCACGCATGGTTTTTTAGCAGAAGAAACCGGTGAGCACAATCCTGGAGCAGAGTCTGTTTGGATCATCGATCCGCTAGACGGCACCACCAATTTCATTCATGGTTTTCCGCAGTACGCGATATCGATTGCCCTCTCGGTTGCGGGTGTAACGCAGCAGGCAGTAGTCTACGACCCGAACCGCGATGAACTCTTTACGGCAACCCGCGGTAGCGGCACTTACCTGGATCGCCGCCGCTTACGCGTAGCAGGGCAAGCGCGCCTAAGCAATTGCTTACTGGGTACAGGCTTTCCATATCGCGAGGATCAAGACCTCCAAACCTATTTAAAGATGTTTGCTGACATGACGGCACAGTGCGCTGGTTTGCGTCGCCCTGGCGCTGCCTCGCTCGATTTAGCTTATGTTGCGGCAGGGCGTTACGACGGTTTTTTTGAGAGCGGACTAAAACCGTGGGACATGGCGGCAGGAGCGCTGCTCATAACCGAGGCCGGCGGCTTGGTTGGCACCTACCGCGGTGAAGAAAACTACCTCGATAGCGGCGAAATTATGGCGGGTAATCCCCGCATCTTTGCTCAGCTGGCACAACAATTGGCGAAGTACAGTAAAGCCTAAATCACAATGCAGCAATGCAGTACAGAAGGATTTAGTTTTTAACTAAATCCAAGTAGCGCACCCCGTGCTGATCAATCCGCAAAGCGCTGGCTTTGGGTAAGTAGGTTTCAGGATGATCTAAATCCCAGTCGGACAGAACCCAGCGTTGCCACTCTAGATCAAGATGGTTTTCATGATGGCGAGCCGGCAAGTGGGTGTGGCCATGAATGAGTTTATTACTTGATTGCGACCGCACCAATGCGGCGCAGGCGTCTAGCGTGACATTGCCTTTTGGGTTTACGCCATCGAGACTAAAGCGCGTATCACGACGATATTGTGCTTTACTATTTTTTCGAAGGCGATCGGCAATCGCGTGACGCCAAGAAAGTGGCAGGCGTAGAAACCATTTTTGAATCGATGGTTTGCGCGTCCAGCCCCGATACAACTGGTAGCCGCTATCGGCAGTGCACAAGCCATCACCATGACTCAGGATGTATTCATCGCCAGCTATGTCAATAGTGCATGGATCAGACAATAAGGTCATGCCTGTTTTTTTCAAAAATGAACTGCCGACTAAAAAATCCCGATTACCATGCATGTAATACGTTTTTACACGGCTGGATAGGGCTACCAAAGCATTCTTGACTTCGCTATGGAAGGGCGATTGCGCATTGGCATCATCGCCTACCCAGTACTCAAATAAATCACCCAAGATAAATACAGCTTCGACTTCGCGCGCTTCCTTTTCACAGAAATCAAAAAAGCGCTGCGCCGTCAATGGCATTGACGGCGTCAGGTGTAAATCTGAAATGAGAAAGGCGCTGGCGTGACTCTGCTGCATGAGAGGATTACGCCGACAGCCGAACGATCGATGGTCTGTTGAAATTATTCAGCAAGAACGGTTGCTTTCTCAATCACCACATCTTCGGTTGGCACATCTTGATGAAATCCCGAGCTACCGGTTTTTACTTTGCGTATGGCGTTGACTACATCCATGCCATCACTAACCGCCCCAAATACCGCATAACCCCAGCCTTGTGCAGTCGGCGCAGTGTGGTTTAAGAAATCATTGTCATTCACGTTAATAAAAAACTGCGAGCTTGCTGAATGCGGTTCATTGGTGCGGGCCATGGCAACTGAACCGTTGACGTTTTTGAGGCCATTATTGGCTTCATTCTCAATCTCGGCTTGGGTGGGCTTTTGTTTCATGCCAGGCGCCATGCCGCCACCCTGAATCATGAAGTTATCGATGACGCGATGAAAGATGGTGCCATCGTAGTGGCCACTTTTAACGTAGGCTAAAAAGTTAGCGACGGTCTTGGGCGCTTTTGCAGAATCCAATGTGAGGGTGATGTCGCCTTTATTGGTTTTGAGGAGTACTTGTGCCATTGCTGGGTTTGCTTTCTTGAGGGTTGGTAATGGATTTGGATGTGTTTGTTGGATTGGGCGCAGATGGGTTGTTACCGGCCTGAGGCGTTTTCAGAATACCAAGTAGGGCGGTGGCACGGCGTTGGTATTCGCGCTGATTAGCGCGTTGTTTGGCTGCATCGATGTAGGATTTTGCAGCAAGGCGGGTATATACCTCGCCCAAATTAGCAGACGCAATCGCATAACTCGGTTTGAGTTTAAGGGCGAGTTCCAAATAATCTCGGGCTTCAATCCATTGCCCTTGGTTGGCGGCCAGTGCTGCTAAATTGTTGTATGGCTCGGCCAACTCTGGAAACTGCTGGGTAATTTCAATTAGAGTTTTTTGTGCCGCTGCATATTGCTTTAATTCGATTTGGAGGCGAGCAAGGACAAAACGCAATTGCACGTTACGGGGATTTTTAACCAGCAGTTCATTGATGCGCTTGATTGCTTCGGGATACTTTTGGGCTTTGACCAGCTTTTCAATTTCAGTGGGAATGCCGTTACGCACTACGGGATCAGGTTCAATGATCAAAAACGATAAGAAAGGCAGGGCAACGGTTTCGGAGAGTTCGGGCGGTAAGGGATCGAATCCGCTATTGGTGGAAAGCCTGGGAGGCTCATTGGGGCCAAAGCCGCCTAAAAAAGGAGCCAACACGGCGCTAGGCTGATCCTGGACTGGCGCTGGGTTGCCAAAAGCTTGCGCCTGAACAGGGCTAGGCAGGGCTAATGCAATAAGCAGCAATCCAAACCCAATACCCAAGGCGGATGCATTCGCTTGCGGGGGTGTCTGCAATGGCGGGCTTGAGGTCATGGTGGCAGGGCTTAAAAGGGTAAAGAGTGGGTGTATTCGATATACTCAGCGCTCAGTCTAACAAATCACACTTGTTTTATCCGACTTGCCCCTTCTTTAGCGCCTATGCTGCAAATTTATAACACCTTCAATCGCTCCAAACAGGTCTTTACCCCCTTGGTTTCAGGGCAGGTCAAGATGTACGTCTGCGGCATGACGGTATATGACTTTTGCCACATTGGCCACGCCCGCGTGATGATTGTGTTTGATATGGTGGCGCGGTGGTTGCGTGCTAGCGGCTACGAGGTGATCTATGTTCGCAACATTACCGATATCGATGACAAGATCATTAATCGGGCGATTGAGAATGGGGAGCCGATTGCGGCCCTGACGCAGCGTTTTATCGATGCCATGCATGCCGATTCCGATGCGCTTGGTCTGATGCGGCCCGATCAAGAGCCGCGGGCCACTGCCTACATTGAACAGATGCAGGGCATGATTGGCCGCCTAATGGAGCAAGAGATCGCCTACCAGGCAGACGATGGTGATGTGAATTACGCAGTCCGGCTCTTTCCGGGTTACGGTTGCCTATCCGGAAAATCCCTCGATGATCTCAATGCGGGTGAGCGTGTTGCAGTCGGTAGCGGCAAGCGCGACCCACTCGATTTTGTCTTGTGGAAAAGTGCAAAAGAAGATGAGCCCAGTGATACCCGCTGGCAATCCCCTTGGGGCGAGGGCAGACCGGGCTGGCACATTGAGTGCTCGGCGATGTCATGCGCGCTGTTAGGCCAGCATTTTGATATTCATGGTGGCGGCGCTGATTTACAGTTCCCGCACCATGAGAATGAGATAGCCCAAACCGAAGGGGCGCTTTATGGCCAAGAGCGCAGCGATAGCGATGCGCCTTGGGTGAATTACTGGATGCACAATGGCCACATTCGGGTCAATCAAGAAAAGATGTCGAAGTCACTGGGCAATTTCTTTTTGATCCGCGATGTATTAAGGCAATATGACCCTGAAGTGATTCGCTTCTTTATGCTGCGCGCCCATTACCGCAGCCCCATCAATTACAGCGATGTTCAGCTCGATGAGTCCCGCTCTGGCCTTGCCCGTCTTTACACCGCCTTAGCCCAAGCAAATAGCATTAGTGCGCCAGCCAAGCAGGATGCAGGGCTGGCTGCGCCATGGGTCCAGCGCTTTCATGCGGCGATGGACGATGACTTCAATACGCCCGATGCAATTGCAGTGTTATTTGACCTCGCCAGCGAACTTAATCGGAAGCACGCCGCGGGCGAGTTTGATGCCGTTCATGGGCTTGCCCACGCATTGCAGAGCCTCGCCAGTGTTCTAGGATTTTTAGAGCGGGATCCATCCGCTTTTCTGCAAGGCGGTAATGCAGGTGAATTGGACGCACCGGCCATCGAGGGCTACATTGCTGCCCGGGCAGCAGCCAAGCAAGCGAAAGCATTTGAAAAGGCGGATGCGATCCGTGCGGATTTGCTAAAGCAAGGCGTTGTCTTGGAAGATAAGCCAGGAGGGATCACCGAATGGCGACGAGCATAAAAAAACCAGCAGCGAAAAAACCGCTGGCTCGAAAAACCTCTGCGGCGAAAGCAGGCAAGGCAGCGGAGCGCGTGCTGCCACCCAACCAAGGCGAGCCCAGCTTAAGCGTGATGGCTCCCGATTACTGGGACCAAGCCTGCCAGGAGCTCATGAAAAATGACCGCATTCTGAAAAAGCTGATCCCAAAGTACGGCACCGGTTTTTTGGTCACGCGTGGGGACCCATTCACTACCTTGGCAAGGGCGATTGTCGGTCAGCAAATCTCGGTATCGGCTGCTCAAGCAGTCTGGGATCGCATGGTGATTGCCGTGGGCAAAAAAGTGAGTCCCAACCGCATTTTGGCCGCAACGCCGGAAGCACTTCGGGCTGCAGGGCTTTCCGGTCGCAAAGTGGAATACATTCGCGACTTGGCCGATCACTTTGCCTCGGGAAGACTGCATGAAAACCAATGGCGCGATATGGACGACGAAAGCGTGATTCGGGAGCTGAGCACGATTCGGGGCATTGGCCGCTGGACCGCCGAAATGTTCTTAATATTCAATATGATCCGGCCAGATATCCTCCCACTAGATGACATTGGGCTGATCAAGGCCATTTCCCTCAATTACTTCAGCGGTGAGCCGGTCAGCCGCCATGAGGCTAGGGAAGTGGCTGCCAATTGGGCCCCGTGGAGGACCGTTGCAACCTGGTATATGTGGCGAAGTATCGACCCCATTCCTGTGGAATACTAAAATCAAGGCATGAAGACTACTTTTTTGGATTTTGAGCAATCGATCGCCGAGTTAGAGGCGAAGATCGATGAACTGCGTTTTGTGCAGGACGAGTCCTCGGTCGACATCTCTGATGAGATCAAGACGCTCTCTGAAAAAAGCCAGCAACTCATCAAAGACATTTATGCGGCGTTGACACCATGGCAAGTCTCGCAGGTGGCACGTCACCCTCAGCGTCCCTATACCCTAGATTACGTCAGCGGTCTATTTACTGATTTTCATGAATTGCATGGCGATCGAACATTTGCAGACGACCAATCGATTATTGGCGGCTTAGCCCGTTTCAACGGCGCAGCATGCATGGTGATTGGTCACCAAAAAGGACGGGATACTAAAGAACGTGCCTTACGAAACTTTGGTATGAGTAGACCCGAGGGCTATCGCAAAGCAATGCGCTTGATGCGCCTTGCGGAGAAGTTTCAGATTCCTGTATTTACATTTGTGGATACACCGGGCGCGTTTCCAGGCATCGATGCTGAAGAGCGTAATCAGTCTGAGGCGATCGGTCACAACCTATATACCCAAGCAGAGTTAACTGTGCCCATTATCGCCACCATCATCGGCGAGGGCGGTTCGGGCGGCGCCTTAGCGATCGCGATGGGGGATGTAGTGTTGATGCTGCAAAACTCAACCTATTCGGTTATTTCGCCAGAGGGCTGCGCTTCGATTTTATGGAAAACGGCCGCAAAGGCACCCGAAGCTGCGGAACAGTTGGCTCTGACTGCCCAGCGTTTAAAAGGCCTTGGTTTAATCGATAAGATTGTCCCTGAGCCAACTGGCGGGGCGCACCGCGATTACGTAAGCATGATGGACAACATGCGTAAAGCATTGACCGAGTCACTCAAGGTATTTCAGTCGATGGATGTCGATACATTGCTCGAGCGTCGCCATGAGCGCCTGATGAGTTATGGCAAGTTCAAGGAAACCAATCCAAAGCCCTAAGCCCACAGTAGGGCTGTCGCAATCCACTCGCGATACCTTGCGTATCGGGGCAGACAATCGAACAAGTGCCCCACCTCGATTAGCGATTGCTTTAAGCGGCGGACTGGATTCAGTGGTGTTACTCGATTCCATTTGCCGACTGCACCAAGCCCAAGCGAAAAAATCAACGAAGCCAGAAAGCAATGAAGTAGCAACGCAGCGGATCTTCGCATTTCACATTCACCATGGATTACAAAAAGCAGCCGATGAATGGCTTTTGTTTTGTGAAGCACTCGCAAAAAAATACAAGATCGGTTTTGACTTTCGTTTGCTGCACATCGATACCAAATTAAACGCAGGAAACATTGAGGCCAGAGCACGCGCTGCACGCTATGAAGCTCTGACCGAGCTGTGCATGTACCACGGCATTGAAGACCTTTTGCTTGCGCACCACCAAAACGATCAAGCCGAAACCGTTTTGTTGCAACTGATGCGTGGCGCTGGCGTTGCGGGATTATCTGGCATGCCTGAGAGTAGGATGTTGGCGACATCTAAGGAGCAGGCCAGCAGTATTACGCTCTGGCGACCGTTGCTGCACTTACGTCGCGAGGAGCTCGAGGCCTACGCCCGCGAACATCAACTGAAATGGATTGAGGATCCGAGCAATCGCAGTAGCAAATACCGGCGCAATGCGGTCCGCAAGAGTATCTTGCCCAAGTTAGAAGGTATTCAGCCTGGTGCTACTGCCAATCTTGCGCGCAGCGCTGACTTGTTGGCGCAGGCTCAGCAGTTGCTTGATCGCCTTGCCCGGCAGGATGGCAAAAAAATTCTCAAGCTAAAGAACAATACTCTCAGCGTGCAGCCATTACTTGATTTAAATGCAAGCGATTCAGCAGCAGCAAATAACGTGTTGCGGTACTGGCTTAAGGTTGCTGGTTTGACGATGCCATCCCATGAGCGCCTCCAGGCATGGTGGCTTGATTTACAGCATGCTCGTAGTGATGCCAAACTGGAGTGGCTTCACGATGAATGCAGCATTCGATTGTGGCGTGGGCAACTTCAGATCGGTGCATCCATAAATCCAGAAGACAGCCAGCAGGGTGAGTGGACTTTTGTATCTATCCCCGTAAAGAGCTATCAAGGAGGCTTGCCGGCCGCATGGATTGCGAAGGCTAAGAAAGCGGGCGCTATTGAGTTTCGGGAGCGCAGCGGCGCTGAACGTTTGCAAGTCACTACTAGTGGGCCGCGCAAGACGCTGAAAAATCTTTACCAAGAAAATGCAGTGCCGCCTTGGGAGCGCCAGGCTCCACTTCTCTATATGGATGGTGAGCTGGTCGCTGTAGCAGGAGTAGGGGTCAGTTACCCCCATTTGGTTTACAAGGGCAAACGGATGGTGCCGGAATGGAAGCCAATATCCGATAAGAGGGGCGCTCCCTAGAGCATTATCCCAGCCTCACGTTGATGCCGGATTGTCAAAATCCAAACCTGCTCTTCATCTTCAATACTGTACAAAGCAACGTAGCCTGTTTTCCCATACGAAATCACCAGCTCGCGTAAATCTCCTTCGATTGCCTGATCGCCTTGAACTAGCCTACCAATAAATGGATGCTGTTTTAGTACCAGTAGGCCATCTTCAATCAGATCGATTGCCTTGCTTGCGGCACTTTTGTCATATTCAAGTAAAAAGTCAGTCAGGCGGATAAGGTCGTTGTAGGCGCGTTCTGTGAGCGCGACCTTCACCCTTGCTTTACCTTCAGTGTTTTTTTGCTTGCCACCTGTGATCGTATGCACTCCAATGCGTCTTCCAGCTGAATTACTTTGCCCGTCTTGATGGTCGATTTGCGCGATTCAATTGCATCCCTGATAAAGCTATGTCGCTTGGATTGTTGCTCTGTTGCGCGCTTAATGGCTTCGACCATGAAGGCATGGGTTGTCATACCCAGTTCCTTCGCTGCCGTTGCAGAATGCTTCTTTAGCGTCTCGCTCAGCTTGATCGAGGTCGTACTGGATTTGCTATCTGTTTTGCTGCTGATTTTGCTCATGGATACTTTCTGCAGTATGAAACGATCGATAAGAGCAGGTATGAATGCAAAATGAATGCCTTAAAGTGTTACTTTAGTAACACCTATTCTAATTAGTCAGTAGTCTGTCGTCAAGCCATCAGGATCGGTTGGGAGCAGAAGACTGTAAAATAGCATTTTTAAGCGATTTGTTCCTTTTACAACTGCATACTTTATGGCATTAATTGTTCACAAATACGGTGGTACCTCGATGGGCTCGGTAGAGCGTATCCAGAATGTCGCCAAACGCGTCGCTAAATGGATGCGTGCTGGCCACCAGGTCGTGGTCGTTCCATCGGCGATGTCCGGCGAAACAAATCGCTTACTTGGCCTTGCTCGCGACATTAACCCAAGCGCCAATCCAAGGGAGTTGGATCAAATTGCCTCAACCGGCGAGCAGGTGAGCTCCGGCTTATTGGCCCTGGCGCTCCATAAAGAAGGGGTTGATGCGGTCAGTTATGCGGGCTGGCAAGTCACCATTCATACGGACTCGGCATTCACGAAAGCACGCATTATGGGCATCGATGATCAAAAGATCATCGCCGATCTCAATGCGGGCAAGGCAGTCGTTGTCACCGGGTTTCAGGGGGTCGATCCCAATGGCAATATTACGACCTTGGGCCGTGGCGGCTCCGATACATCTGCAGTAGCCATGGCGGCCGCACTCAAAGCAGACGAGTGTTTGATTTATACCGATGTGGATGGGGTCTATACCACCGATCCACGAGTATGTGAAGATGCCCGACGCCTGGATAAGATCACCTTTGAAGAGATGCTGGAAATGGCCAGCCTCGGCTCTAAGGTATTGCAAATTCGTTCCGTTGAGTTTGCCGGTAAATATAAAGTCAAAACCCGGGTTTTGTCGTCGCTGACTGACCCACTGATACCCCTCGATATTGAAATGAAGTCGGGTACCTTGATCACATTTGAAGAGGACAGCACCATGGAAGCCGCCGTTATTTCAGGCATCGCCTTTGCCCGCGATGAAGCGAAGATTACCGTATTGAGCGTACCGGATCGCCCTGGTATTGCTTACCAAATTCTGGGCCCAATAGCCGATGCCAATATCGACGTGGATATGATTATTCAGAATCAGTCGGTGGATGGCAAAACGGACTTTACCTTCACCGTACCAAGAGCCGATTACCAAAAGGCCATGGATCTGCTCAAAAATACGGTACAGGCACACATTGAAGCCAAAGAAATCGCAGGCGATCCGAAAGTGTCTAAGGTCTCCGTCGTTGGTGTTGGTATGCGTTCGCACGTCGGTGTAGCCAGCAAGATGTTCCGCACCTTATCGGAAGAGGGCATCAATATCCTGATGATTTCGACGAGTGAGATCAAGATTTCAGTCGTGATTGATGAAAAGTACATGGAGCTAGCCGTACGCGCGCTGCATAAGGCATTTGAACTCGATCAAAAGTAAGAAAATCCCATAGAAACGGCGCATCCGTTAAACTGTGGGCTGTTTTGAAATACGGAGACGTGGCCGAGCTGGTCGAAGGCACTCCCCTGCTAAGGGAGCATCGGGGCTAAAACTCTGATCGGAGGTTCGAATCCTCTCGTCTCCGCCAGATTGTGCATATGAGCCCCTGTATAGGGGCTCTTTTTTTCTAGTTACTGGATGCTTCACTGTAGTCGTAGTAATTGATAAGAGCAAAAGCCTGATCGTGAACCCACTACTTAC
>JBIPON010000177.1:0-3907 GCA_044379065.1 Polynucleobacter sp.
TGCGCACGGTGACGCAAGGCATGGTCCATTAAAACCAAGGCCAACATGGCCTCTGCAATCGGGGTTGCCCGAATACCAACGCAGGGATCATGGCGCCCTTTGGTTTGCACCGTCATTGGTTTGCCATCCAGATCAACTGATTCTTTCGGGCTCATGATGCTCGAGGTTGGCTTGATTGCAATGGCAACGCGTAAATCTTGTCCAGTACTAATGCCACCCAATGTGCCGCCCGAGTGATTGCTCGCAAAGCCATCGGGGTGCAACTCATCGCCATGCTCGCTGCCGCGCTGCGATACCGCCGCAAAGCCTGCGCCAATCTCAACGCCCTTCACGGCATTGATGCCCATCATGGCATGGGCAATATCGGCATCGAGCTTATCAAATAAAGGTTCACCCAAACCCATAGGTACGTGGGTTGCGCGTATTTCAATCTTAGCGCCACAGGAGTCCCCTGCCTTGCGCAACGCATCCATATAGTCCTCGAGCTGAGGCAGCATGGAGTTATTGGCCACAAAAAAAGGGTTCCGCTCGATGTGCTCGGCATCCTCAAAGGGCACAGCAAGTTCGCCCAATTGGCTCATGTAACCGTAAATGCGCGTGCCATATTGTTCGTGCAGCCATTTTTTTGCAATTGCTGCAGCGGCTACCACCGGTGCCGTCAAACGCGCCGAGGAGCGGCCGCCCCCGCGCGGGTCGCGTAAACCATATTTGTGATGATAGGCATAGTCCGCATGACCAGGCCGGAAGGTTTGCAAAATATTGCCGTAATCCTGGCTGCGCTGATCCGTATTGCGAATCAACAGAGCGATCGGTGTGCCGGTTGTTTTACCTTCAAATACGCCCGACAGAATTTCAACCCGGTCCTCTTCTTTACGCTGGGTAACATGGCGCGAAGTGCCTGGCTTACGGCGATCCAAGTCGTGCTGTAAATCCGCCTCGCTCAATAGCATTCCGGGAGGGCAGCCGTCCACCACTGCACCAATAGCAGGGCCATGGGATTCCCCGAAGGTGGTGACGCTAAAGAGGAGGCCTAAGGTATTTCCAGACATACCATCATTATGGCATTGCTGGCATTGGAGGCTTAGTTTGCGGTTTTTTCCGTTTCATCGCTCGGCCAATCCCGAATGTAAGCCTTGAGCATGGTGTTTTCAAAGTCCTGGGCCTCGACCACGGCCTTTGCCACGTCGTAAAAGGAAATCACCCCCATCAAGACCTGCTGGTCCACTACCGGCAAATAACGCGCATGCTGGGTGAGCATAATGCGGCGGACCTCATCGAGCTCGGTCTCCATCGAGCAGGTTAAAGGATTCGCACTCATTACAGAGCGAACGGTAAGGCCATCGACGGTGCCGCGATGCAGTGCCAAGGTTTTAATCACTTCACGGAAGGTCAGTATCCCAATCAGCTTGTCATAGTCCATGACCACCAAGGAACCAATGTCATGTTCACTCATGACCAAAATCGCGGTTTGCAAGGGAGCATCGGGTGCTACGGTATAGAGCACACTGCCCTTCACCTGCAAAATATCACTGACTTTCATGAATACTCCTTGATCGATTGCTGCCGAATGAATCCGCCAAACTGTTTCCAATATAGCCCTAAGCGCAGGTGCTTGCAAGGCGGAATCCACCTTACATCGGCCGCTCCGTCTGCAGTAAGCCAGAACGAATCAAGGGCATATTGGCGACCAGCAATGCGCCAGCCAAGGTCACCCACCACGTCACGTAAATCCAAATGAGCGCTAATGGCAGGATGGCAAAGGTGCCGTAGACGGTTTTATAAAACGGCACTTTCGTCACAAAAAAGCCGAAACCGTATTTCATTAACTCAAACACGATCGCAGCAAACAAGGCACCGATGAGGGCGTCGCGCCATGCAACCAAGGTGAATGGCAATACTTTATATACCAAGGTAAATAAACTGATGGTGAGGAGAAGCGGAATAATGAGGGCAAATACCTCAAACCGCATCGAGACGGCTTCGGTAAGGCCCTGGGTTTCGCTCAATAACCACCCACTGAGGTAAATCCCAATGCCTAATACCAAGGGACCTAGAACGGTGGCTGAAAAATAGATTGCCGTCCTTTTAAAAAACGACCTCTTCGCTTTAATCTGCCAGATCTGATTGAAGGCCTTTTCAATCACCGCCATCGTGAGCACAGTCGTCAAAAACAAGCCTGCCAAACCAAATAAAGTTAAGCCCTTGGCTTTTTCAGAAAACTGATCGATGTACCGCAAAATAGGCTGGTTGATGCCGCCAGGCAAATAGGTATTCAATATCCATTCTTGCAGGGCGTATTTCATCTCGATGACCTGTGGCACGTAGCCAATCAGAATCGACCCGACCGTAAACATCGGCACCAAGGCCAGTGTTGTCGTAAAGGCCAGGCTGCCCGCCACTTGATTTAGCAGCAGGTGGCGATTGCGCTGACCCAACTCGCGGGCCAAAGCAAGCCATAATTGGGGATTACGAATAAGCTGCATCGCCGTATCATAAGAGATTAAAAGGCATGCGGCCATGATTGAACAGAATTAGCGAAGAAGAATGGGCTTTGATTTATGAATACTGCTGACATATTGGTGCTGTTTTACTCCCGCTATGGCGCCACCCGGGATTTAGCGCGGCTGATTGCCGAGGGGATTGAATCCGTCCCGGGTGCGAGCGCACGGCTGCGCTGTGTACCCGCTGTCTCGAGCGTTTGCGAAGCAACCGAACCCGCAGTACCGGCGGATGGAGCGCCTTATGCGGAATACCGTGACTTAGAAGAATGCATTGGTTTGGCGATGGGCTCACCCACCCGCTTTGGCAATATGGCTGCCCCCATGAAGTATTTTTGGGATGGCAGCAGCGCACAGTGGCTTAGCGGCGCCCTGAGTGGCAAACCCGCCTGCGTCTTTACCAGTACCGGCAGCTTGCATGGCGGTCAAGAAACGACTTTACTGAGCATGATGATTCCGCTTCTTCACCACGGTATGCTCATGGTCGGCTTACCGTACAGCGAACCCGACCTAATGACGACATCGACTGGCGGCAGTCCTTACGGAGTAACGCACTTAGCCCATGCTGATGGCCGTGCACCGATAAGCCCAGAAGAAAAACGCTTAGCCATTGCCCAAGGTAAACGCTTAGCGCAGATTGCCTTGCAACTGAAGTCGGCAAGCTAAATGTCAAACAGCGACCGTTCCTTATTGCAGTCCATTGAGGCAAAAGATAAGTACGTCTTAATTGCAACGGCTGCATTTGCGGGACTCTTCCTGCTTTGCGTTGCATGGGAATGGTTTATTGCGCCGCTCAGACCCGGTGGTTCGTGGATGGCACTCAAAGGCCTGCCTTTGCTCTTTGCCATACCGGGTATTTGGAAAGCAAAGAACTACACGATGCAATGGGCATCGATGCTGATCTTGATTTACATGACCGAAGGTTTGGTGCGTTTATTTGAAACTGGTGCCAATTTTTGGATGGCCGTGTTAGAAACCCTCCTCAGTCTGATTGGTTTTATTGCCGTACTGATGTATTTGAAGCCACTCAAACAAGAATACAAACGGCAGAAAAAAGAAAAAGAATTGCAATCCCAACAGCAGTCCGATCAGCAACCTACGCCGTAATAAATCAAGCCATGCATACCGAATCATTTGTCGCCGAATTGCAATCGATTGCGGGGCCTAACTACGTCCTCGTCAGTGCAGACGACAAAGCGCCTTTTTTAACGGATTGGCGTAAGCGTTTCACTGGCAAATCAATAGCCGTGGTGATGCCTGCCAGCACTAAAGAAGTCGCTGCCGTTGTGAAATGCTGTATCGCTGCCAAGGTACCGATCGTGACGCAAGGTGGTAACACCGGCTTTTGTGGCGGCGCCACCCCCTACCCCAGCGGACATGAAATTGTTCTTAGCCTAAAACGCATGAAC
>JBIPON010000039.1:0-11957 GCA_044379065.1 Polynucleobacter sp.
AAACTAGCAATGCCCTATGTGGAACCTGCCACGTTCTTGTTTTGGCGCTATCTTGGAATTTTATTGGCTATGGGGGCGCTCAGCTTGGTATGGCGCCCAACCTCATGGCCCAATCAATCGCAACTGGTTCATTTGCTAGTTGCTGGCATGCTGCTGCAGTTTGGTTACTTAATGGGCGTATGGTCTGCTGTTCATTTGGGTATGACGGCCGGGCTAGTAGCCCTGATTGTTGGTTTGCAACCCATCATCACGGCCTGGTTTGCTGCTTGGGTATCAGAGCATGTATTGCCGCGCCAGTGGCTGGGCTTAGTCCTCGGAATAGCCGGTGTTGGCCTTGTGGTGGCCGAAAAGATGAACTTTGTACCGATACCAGTTTCTAGTTATCTGCTCGCGGTGGCCGGATTGCTATCGATTACCTTTGGCACGCTGTACCAAAAAAAGTATTGCCCTGTATTTGATCTGCGTTCGGGCTCCTTAATTCAGTTCAGTATCGCCTTGCTCCTGTCCTTTTTTTGTATGGTCTTATTTGAGGAGGGGACTATGGTTTGGAATGCGCCCGTCATTACCGCGATGCTTTGGGCCATATTCCCCATCTCGTTTGGTTCCGTTAGCCTGCTGTTCATCATGATTCGCAAGGGAGCGGCAACCAAGGTCACTAGCCTTTTGTACCTAACGCCACCGACGACTGCAATCATGGCGTGGTTATTGTTTGATGAGCCGCTGACTTGGATGATGGCAGCGGGGATTGTATTGACGATGGGAGCGGTAGTGCTGGTGAATCAAAAGGCGCGGCAATAAATCACCCCGAACCCTTCAAATTTCATTATCATTACGGCTATTGTTTGGTTAAAAGGCATTACTGCATGCGATTACGAAGCCGGTTCGGAGTAGCCTTGTTGATGACCCTGTTTGTGGTCTCTTATTTCCCCGACGCCGCGATTGCCCAAACAAGCCAGAACAATCAAAAGCAAACGCCCTCGAAAGAGAAGCCAAAACAAAATCAATCTGCAAATAAGGCACCCGCTACAAAACCGGGCAGCGCTAGCAAACCAAGCAAAACAACTAAGCCCGCAAAGACTGGTAACGCAGCTACTGCCAAGAAAACGAAAGATGTTCGGGTTACGGTAACTCGCCCTGCAAATAATGCAACTACCGGCTCAAGGCCTTCGTTTGCTACTGCGATGGGCTTGCGGGGGCAGCATGATGACCTCAGCCTCAAATCCAGCGTAGCGATGGTCGTTAATCAAGATACCAATGATGTGTTATTTGAAAAAAATACGGGCGTTAGTCTACCGATTGCCTCTATTACCAAGTTAATGGCCGCAATGGTGGTGCTCGATGCTGACTTGCCTATGGATGAGTCGATACAGATTAATGCGGAGGATGCGCGTAGTTACGGAAAGTCGCGGCTTGCGACCGGCACATCCTTAACGCGCCGTGAGGCAATGGTCTTGTCGCTAATGTCCTCTGAAAATCGTGCAGCTTATACCTTGGGTAGAAACTACCCCGGCGGCGTGCCTGCATTTGTTACTGCTATGAATCAAAAAGCCCGTGACCTTGGCATGTCGAACTCACGCTTTGCTGATCCTAGCGGCTTGTCCAGTGAGAACGTAGCCAGTGCAGATGACTTAGTGAAAATGGTGAGTGCCTCGTATCAGTACAAGGCAATTCGGGAGTATTCCACTTGGCCGGACCTCACCTTGGTGATTAAAAATCGCCCACAGACTTTTTTGAATACCAATCGCTTGGTTCGCTCTGGTGACATGGACATTGGTTTACAAAAAACGGGTTTCATTAGTGCCGCTGGTAAATGCTTGGTGATGCAAGCCAATATCAATGGCTCGCCCTTATTGCTCGTCTTTTTAGATTCGGTGGGTACCCAGTCGCGTTTTGCAGATGCGGTACGCGTCAAAGACTGGTATCAGCAAATGGATCCCAGTGAGATCCGCCCATTGCGTCGCTTGATGTAATGTCGTTGCAGGGGTAGGGAGTATGTATTGCTCCCGAAGACTTACTTTGCAGTAAACCCCATCCCTTTTGAAATTTGCATCGCTGTATCTTGTAGAGCCTTAAGCCAATCGGCCTGAATGCGGTCCGTAGGAGCGCTGAGCGACAGGCCGGCCACCAATTTGCCAGTGTCATCCAGAATGCCAGCCGCCAAGCAGCTGACGCCGAGCTCCAACTCTTCATCGTCGCTGGCATGGCCCAACTGATTGACTTTGGACAATTCACTTTCAAGCTTACGTAAATCTGTAATGCTATTGCGGGTGTGTCCAGTTAAGCCAGTTCGAGTTGCATAGGCCCGAACTTTAGTCGAGTCATCGCTGGCTAAAAATAGTTTGCCAACGGAGGTAAGGTGCAGTGGCGCACGACCGCCGATCGCACGGACTACTTGCATGCCCGAGCGTTCGCTATAGGCGCGATCCACGTAAACAATCTCATCGCCCTGGCGTACCGATAGGTTGATGGTTTCTCCGGTGATTTTATGGAGTGCGCGCATCGGTGCTTGGGCTGCCTCCCGAACCGAGAGCCTTGCCTTGACTAGATTACCGAGTTCCAAGAGTCGCAGGCCAAGTCGGTAGGTCCCGCCATCACCGCGCTCAACCAGTCTGCAGGCAACCATGTCATTTAATATGCGGTGCGCAGTTGAGGGGTGTAGCGCAGTTTGCTCCGCCAAAATTTTGAGGCTGCACGCATCTTCATGCTTAGCAAGGGCATCGAGCAAATTCATCATGCGCTCCACCACCTGAATGGCGGTCTTACCAACCTCACCAGGGGCTTTAGCCATTTTTGCTACTTTGGAGTTTTCCATTGCTTCATTGTAGCCATTCTTGGGGGAATTGCACAATGTGAAAACGACTGCCGTAAATAGGCCCTCTAGACTGCTATTTCAGGGCAAGGGCGCATTCCCGAACCAGTTCAGGACCCTTAAAAATGAGGCCGCTATAAATTTGTACCAGGCTTGCTCCAGCAGCACGCTTTTCCTGGGCATCTTTTCCGGAAAGGATGCCGCCGACGCCAATAATCGGCACCCGGTTGCCAAGATGTTGCTTGAGTGACTCTATAACGGCGTTGGATAGGGTGCGAACCGGCGCACCAGAGAGGCCGCCGGCTTCGGCGCCATGCTCTAGGTGCGCCACTGCGCTTCGCTCTATCGTGGTGTTGGTTGCAATCACGGCATCAATTTCAAACTCAAGGAGTAGATCGGCAATCAAACGGATGTCGTTGGGATCGAGGTCCGGTGCAATCTTAAGAAATAAAGGTTTACGAACACCATGCTCGTCACATAAAGCAGTACGTGCAAGCTGAATGCTGCTCAGCAGGGATCGCAACATCACTTCGCCTTGCAGGGCGCGCAGATTCTTCGTATTGGGTGATGAAATGTTCACCGTAATGTAGGACGAAACGGCATAAACCTTTTTTAATCCGATCACATAATCGTCGGCAGCCGCTTCAATTGGGGTGCTGGCGTTCTTACCTATGTTTAAGCCGATAACGCCGCCGGATTGCCAGTAGCGCGAGGCCTTAACGCGAGCAACGCAGGCGTCTACGCCATCGTTATTAAAGCCCATGCGGTTAATGATTCCATCGACTTGACTAAGGCGAAACATGCGCGGCTTTGGATTGCCCGGTTGCGGTAGCGGCGTTACGGTGCCGATTTCTAAAAAGCCAAAACCCAACGCGGCGAGCGCATCAATGTGCTTGCCGTCTTTATCTAGGCCTGCAGCCAGCCCAACCCGATTACCCAAGGGCAAGCCGCAGAATTCCTGTGGGTCGATGACCGGTTTAGGTACGAAGTGCGAGAGCAAGCCAAGCGCATGTGCGCGGTCCATGCTGCCGAGCGCCAAGTTATGGGCTTGCTCAGGGTCAAGGCAAAAGAGCCCAGGGCGTAAAAAGGAGTATGCGGACATGAACCGAATTATCGCGTATGCAAGGGCTGCCAGAGGTTATCGATGAGGCCTTCGATGCCTTTGAACTTTGACTTGTATGCCATCTTCTGACTCTCTTCGATGTAGTAACCCAGGTAGAGATAGGGCCGCTTCAATTGCCTGACTTGCGCTATTTGCCACAGAATGCTGTAGGTACCATAGCTGGCTTTGGTTACAGTGGTGTCGTAAAAGGTGTAGACCGACGAAATGCCGGCTTCGACAATATCAATGATGCTGACCATGCGTAGGCGACCTGGCACTGGGTCCTGAGGACCATCCCGAAATTCGACCAAACGTGAGTTCACACGGCTTTGTAGTAAAAATTGCGTGTATTGCTCTTGATCATCGCGGTTCATTTCACCATCGTGATGGCGCTGCTCTTGGTAGTGGCGATACAGCGCATAGTGCTCGTCGGTGTAGCTCAAGTGCAGTACGTGGGTTTCTAGATTGGCATGTTGATGGTGCGCGCGTTGTTGACTGCGATTCGGGGCAAAGTGTTCAACCGGTATGCGCGTAGCAATGCATGCCTTGCAGTGATCGCAATAGGGGCGATAGGTAAACAGTCCGCTGCGCCGAAATCCTGCATTGACTAGATCACCGTACATATCACTATGTACTAGATGCGATGGCGTGGCAACTTGTGAACGCGCGGTTTGCTGTGGAAGATAACTGCAGGTATAGGATGCAGTGGCATAAAACTGCAGCGCAGTAATTGGGAGCTCATTGATTTGGCTCATAGCCAACGCTCCAATGCGGTTTTATCAAAACGCCATGGAATACCTATCGACTTTTCGCTGATGGCATCGCGCGCCAGCGATAAAAATTGGGTGCGCGGGATTGGGCCTCCCCCAAGGGATTGGAGGTGGGCGGTTTCTTGTTGGCAATCAATCATCGGCACCTCGTTATCGTAGCACCAGGCGCAAAGCAGGGCTAAGGCGAGCTTCGAGCTATCCCGTTGGCGGCTAAACATGGATTCACCAAAGACCATGCGGCCAAAACTAACGCAGTATAGGCCGCCTAATAGACGATCGCCTTGCTTGATTGCAATGCTGTGGGCAAAACCGTTTTCAAATAGCTGACTGTATGCATCCACAATTTCATGGGTGATCCAGGTGCCGTCCTGGTCTTTGCGGGGGCTCAGGGCGCAGGCTCGCATAATCGCACCAAAGTCACCATCGACCTCAACATGGCAGGTGGGATCGTAATAAAACTGCCGCATGGTTTTTTGCAGTGAGTCACTCACCTTAAAATTTTGAGGCTCTAGTACCATTCGCGGGTCTGGCGACCACCATAAAACCGGTTGATTATCCGAATACCACGGAAACAAGCCGAGCCGATAGGCTGACTCAAGATGCCCTGGGTAGATGCGTTCACTGACTGCAAAGAGGCCTAATACTTCGGGGTCTGGATCGGACATGACTGCCGGATCAGGAAACACATCATCAGGCCCCAGCCATGCAATTTGACTCATTGCTTAAATGGATTCAGAGGGGAGGATATCGCGGGATCGAACAGCAATCTCAGTACCGGCCTGAAGGAGGCCCGCACTGCGATCGGCGAAAAACCACTGTAAGGTTTGTTTGGTAGTCGGAAAAGCCAATTCCGACCAGGGGATTTCGTGTTCATAAAAAAGCGCCACTTCAAGACTTTCCTCGCCCGCTGAAAACTCGGGGGTAGGTAAGTTGGCAAGGTAAAACAAATGCACTTGCTCAACGTGGGGTACATTGATTAAAGAAAACAAGGGGCCGATTTCTACATGGGCTCCAGCTTCTTCCAATGTTTCTCGGGCCGCACCATGGCTAGTGCTCTCACCAATTTCCATAAAGCCGGCAGGTAAAGTCCAAAAGCCATGACGTGGTTGAATCGCTCTGCGGCAGAGCAATACTTGTTCGCCCCATACCGGAATAGTACCCACCACATTGCGTGGATTGATGTAATGCACGGTAGCGCAGCCATTGCATACATGGCGCTCGCGCGTATCGTCTGCCGGAATGCGCAATGTCACGGTAGATCCGCATTTTGAACAGTAGTGCATTGGAAAGGATTTCATTCTTAGATTATCCGACTTTCAGAACGGCAGGTACCGCGCCGCGCAGGGCATTGCAAACCAAGATACGGTCGGCGTCTACTAGATCAGCCGCTGCGAGCGTGGCTTGATGGGTGTTCCACTGTGGATCATCCAGAAGGCTTTGGCGCATCACACCAGGAAGTACCCCTGCCGATAGTGGTGGCGTCAGCCATTGATTCGACCCTTTGGGCTGAATAAAGATCGAGCTCCGGCCGCCCTCTGTAACAAAGCCTGCCTCATTTAAAAAGACCGCATCAAAACCACCTAGTGCCACGGCATTTTTCCATGCCAAGTCATATAGGGCTCGTTTATTCACTTTATGGGCCAACAAAAGATTGCTCGATTGCATGATGGCTTGATTTGCATCGGGTAACACCTTGGACGCCCAAAAAATAGTCACTTCATTTGCAATTGGCTCCAGTGCATGGATTGCCGCTGTAACCGAGCCATCGGAGAGTAAGTCAATACGCAAGCGGTGGGGTAGTGAGCTAGGGATCGCGAGGCAGGCTCGCTCGGCCGCCTCAATAACACGCGCCGCTACAAATGGAATACGCAGGGTAGATGCAGAATGTTGCAATCGCCCAAGGTGAGCTGCAAAGCGAAGTGGCTTTTTTTCTTCAACACGAATGGTCTCGAATAGACCCAGCTCAGTGGGCATCTCGGTAATAAATGCCGATTTAATTTGACACTCTTGCCACTCCAGTTTCGGATCGGAATCAATCGTAATGCCAGCACCAATACCCAAGGTGAACTTGCTTTGATGATTGCTTTGACTAGCTTCTAAAGTGAGTGTACGTATCGGCACGCTAAATGCAAAATCACCATTGGGGTCAAGCCAGCCCAAGGCACCGCAGTAATAGCCGCGGGGGACGCCTTCTAATTCCTGAATAATTTCCATACTGCGCTTTTTGGGGGCGCCGGTCACAGAGCCGCAGGGAAAGACGGCATCGAGCAGGCTGCGCAAACTTAAATCCGGCTTTGCTGTTGCTTCAATCGTCGATGTCATTTGCAGCACGTTGCCATGCTGTGCGACGCGAAACAGGTTGGGTACGGTAACGCTGCCTGGTAATGCAACTCGGCTAAGGTCATTACGTAAGAGATCGACGATCATGATGTTCTCGGCACGATTTTTTGGATCGCTAGCTAATTGCTCGGGACTCTCGGTTTGCGCATCGGCTGTGCCCTTCATGGGCATGGCGCGCAAGCAGTCACCATCCCGCTCCACAAACAGTTCAGGTGATTGCGACAAAATGGTTGTGCCGCTTTCGCGTACATAGGCGCCAAAACGCCCAGGCTGCCGCGCTCTTAGGCGCGCGTATAAAGCAAGTGACTCACCGTAGATTTCCCCGTTGATACGATAGGTGTGATTGATTTGATAGGTATCGCCGCAGCGTATCCATTCCTGAATCCGTTCGACATCCGCTTCGAACTGCGCCTGCGTAATGGATTCGGTGCAGGATGCTACGCCGCTCACACGCTGATCATCTGTTAACGTAGCAAGTTGTGTTTCAAGCCAAGCATCCACTTCTATTTTTGTGAGTAATTTGGGTGGATGAAATGCCCACGCTTGCATCAGCGGTATGGCAGGAGTATCGAGAGAGGGTGAAGCAGAATCGGTTGGTAGTCGATGAATGACTTGCCCGTACTCATACGCAACGAGGCAAACCACATACTGGCCTGCCTTTAAGGCCGTCTGGATCGCCTCAAAGCAGGTATCAATTTCAGCTGGATTAAATGCGGCCCAGTATGCGATGGGTTCTTGGTAGAGGCGACTGGTGGGCTTGGTCGCGCCGCTCTCAACATCGTCCAGCAGAATCATCGCAAAACCTGGCTGCGTCTCAGATTACTTTAAGACGGTCGCGGACTCGATCACAACTGCGGTGGTAGGTACATCCGCCATGCGCCCAAATTTAGGCGCTGGTGCGACCATGGTTGGGATCTTGCGAATGCGGTCAATGGTTTGGGTGCCAGAGATGACTTTACCGAAGACGGTATAGCCGTTACCCATAGCGTTCGGGAAATCAAGTCCTTGATTGTCACGCACATTAATAAAGAATTGCGCTGTCGCTGAATCGGGATCCGATGTTCTAGCCATTGCAATCGTATAGGTTTGATTCTTTAGCCCATTTTGCGCTTCGGAGACAACCGGTGGATTCGTTGGCTTTTGATTTAAATCGGGTGTAAAGCCGCCACCTTGAATCATGAAGCCATCGATCACGCGATGAAAGATCGTGCCGTTGTAAAAGCCGCTCTGAACATACTTCAGAAAATTATCAACCGTCTTGGGTGCCTTCGCCGAATCCAGATCCACAACAAAACTACCTTGATTGGTTTTGAACTCAACGCGGGGCTCTGCCTTGGCTATGCCAGTGGCAAACAAAAAGGCGCCAATAAGGGCAGTGATCACTGCACGATAAGAGTGAAAAGGGGAGGTGCGCATGGTTTTTCCTAAGTGGTAAATGAATGGCAATTGCATGTCCACTCCATTGTATTGCGAGACGCCTATGCTGGTGTGGGCGGCAGGCCGTTGGGTACAGATGCAGCAGTTTGATAGCCAGCTTGATCAAACATTTCTGGGTGATTGAGGTAGTCGATGACCCAATCGATGGCATCGACACCCCAAAAAATCCGATCTCCAAGCGCCAGAGTAGGCACGCCAAAGGCGCCGCGATCTACGGCCTCTTGGGTGTTGGCTATTAAGCCTGCTTTGGTTGAGGCATTTTCCGGACGAGGGGTGTTGGGATCTAAATGGAGGTGTGTGCAAAAATCAGACCAGTGCAGATTGGGGTCTTTGCCCATTACCCAAACAAACTCAAACGCTCGCTCGACCATAGGCCAGTCGGCTTGTTCTTGAACCAACAGGCGCTGTGCAGCAATGGTAATAAAGGGGTGGTGCTCTGGAAACCGAAAGGGGATACCTAACTTCGCTGCCTGCCACACACAAGATTGATAGGTATAAAGGCGCTTGGTTGGGATTTCACCGGGGCCTTGATTGCGTGCCGCGCGTAATAGGCCTCCGAGCAATACAGGCACCGGTTGAATTTGCAAACGCGGCTCAAGGCGATGGCGTAATTTCACATAAAAGTAGGCAAATGGGGAAATAATGTCGAAGTAAAAACGCGCCTTCATTTTTTCTCCGCTTCATCGAGTGAGCGTAAAAAAGCCATGCGCTCTGCAATCTGCGTTTCAAGACCACGTTCTACGGGCTGGTACCAATGCGGCTCAGCCATGCCTTCGGGCAAGTAGGTTTCACCAGCTGCATAGCCATAAGGCTCATCGTGTGCATACCGATACGCAGTCCCATGCCCGAGTTCTTGCATTAATTTCGTCGGTGCATTGCGTAAGTGATTGGGGACGCCCCGACTTTGATCGGTAGCCGCAAAAGCACGTGCTTTGTTATAGGCGACATAGCTGGCATTGCTTTTCGCTGCAACTGCCAAATAGACTACTGCTTGACCCAGCGCCAGCTCGCCTTCGGGTGAGCCCAGTCTTTCATAGGTTTCTGCCGCATCGTTGGTGAGTTGGATCGCCCTCGGGTCGGCTAAACCAATGTCTTCCCATGCCATGCGAATGATTCGGCGGGCAAGATAGCGTGGATCTGCGCCGCCGTCGAGCATACGGCACAGCCAATACAAGGCAGCATCGGGATTGGAGCCACGTACCGATTTGTGCAGCGCTGATATCTGGTCATAAAAATGGTCTCCGCCTTTATCAAACCGACGGCCATTAGTAGTTAATGCATTTTCAACAAAGGCTTGATCTACGACCTTGGTGGTAGATCCGGGAATCGAAATGGCATTGCGGATTTGCTCGAGCACATTGAGTAAACGGCGCGCATCACCATCTGCATTGGCGATGATGGTATCCATCGCCGCAGAATCAAATTCCAAGTTCGGCATGGCATATGCCCTGGCGCGCTGAATTAATTCACCAAGTTCTTCTGCGCTTAAGGATTTGAGTACGTAGACTTGAGCGCGAGAAAGTAAGGCGGAATTGACCTCAAAGGACGGGTTTTCCGTGGTGGCGCCGATAAACGTAAACAAACCGGATTCAACGTGCGGCAACAGTGCATCTTGTTGGCTTTTGTTAAAGCGATGAATTTCGTCAACAAACAGGATGGTTTGCTTGCCATACTGATTGTTATTTTGTTGTGCCTGGTCTATTGCTTCCCGAATTTCTTTAACGCCAGCAAGCACCGCCGAGATTGCAATAAACTCGCGATCAAAAGCCTTTGCAGAAAGACGCGCTAAGGTTGTTTTACCAACGCCCGGAGGCCCCCATAAAATCATCGAATGCGGTTTACCCGACGCAAACGCCAGTTGCAGGGGTTTGCCTTGAGCCAGTAAATGCGACTGACCGATCACCTCATTAATTGCGCTTGGGCGTAATGCTTCTGCCAGCGGTGGCGGCGGTTTGGTTTCAAACAGGTTGCTCATTGCAACTCGATCCTGGCTTGATACGCTTTCACGTCATGGTCGCCAGCATCACCATAGCAGCCCATGCTAGGCAGACTGTAGCGATTACGGTTAAGCGTGTGCGCATCACCATGAATTCATCGAGTGCGACTTTGCTACTGAAGTAATACTGATATGTATTTTGATCAATACCGCGCTGAACCAAGAGCATGGCGGCCAGCATCAGTAAACCCACCGGAATATAAACATGCAATGCTAGCCAAGCTACCAGCGATGGAATAACACCCCAGATCCAGGCGTTGCGTTCAAACCAACGCGATCCGCCAATATCGCCAGCGCTCGCTAAATGCGCGCTATCGGCAACATTACCAAGGTGCCGAAAGTTAGCGCCCCAATGGATGGCGCCCAAAAAAGAACAGATGACAGCGCCGTAAGCAGCAAGGGATTCAGCGCTGACATAATCAAAGGGCGTGGGCGCCACTTGGACTAGGATGGCGCAAACAATGAATGGAATTAAACCGCCGTATCCCAAAATACGAACAATCGGCGGTAGTGATGTGATCGCAGCCATTATTTAGGTATCGTAGTGATATACACCGCGGCCTGTTTTGCGACCCAAGTAGCCGGCTGCAACCATTTCGCGTAGCAAAGGGCAGGGGCGATACTTAGAATCATTGAAATTACCGAAATACACCTCCATTACCGCTAAGCAGGTATCGAGGCCAATTAAATCAGCGAGTGCCAGAGGCCCAATCGGTTGATTGCAACCGAGTTTCATGCCGGCATCGATGTCTTCTGCACTTGCAAGCCCTTCAGCTAAAACAAAGAAGGCTTCATTAATCATCGGCAGCAAGATGCGATTGACGACAAAGCCAGGACTGTTTTTTACGGTGATGGGCTCTTTACCGATCGTCTTAGCCATCGCAATAATCGCATCGTGGGTTTGATCACTGGTCTGCAAGCCACGAATGACTTCGACTAGGGCCATGAGTGGTGGCGGATTAAAAAAGTGCATGCCAATAAAGCGCTCTGGGACAGAGTTGAGGGCAGCTAACTTCGTAATCGAGAGCGAGGAGGTATTAGTCGCAATAATCGTTTCTTTGCCGACCGTTTCATCGATCTGCTTCAATATCGTTTCTTTGACGGCTTGATTTTCAGTCGCCGCTTCGATCACCAGTGATAGGCCTTTTAAATCGGCATACGCCGTGCTGACTTTAATGGACTTTAAAGCGAGATCTTTCTGCGCCGTTGTTAACGCTTCTTTTTTAATCAAGCGATCAAGGCTACGCTGAATGTTTGCCATACCGCGCTCAATGGCGGCCTCATTCACATCAATCATGACCACGTCTAATCCTGCGACGGCACAGACTTGGGCAATGCCATTACCCATGGTTCCGGCACCAATGATGCCAACCGATTTAATTTTCATGCTGCTTCCTTCGTGGTGTCATGCTTATTCAATTTAATCGTATTGCTTAGCGCTTTTTATACTGCGAGGCGCCAAACAACAATTCATTTGCAGTTGCATCAAAGCTGGGTTTACGT
>JBIPON010000178.1:0-3839 GCA_044379065.1 Polynucleobacter sp.
TAATTGATGGTCAAGTTCAGTTTGCTATCAAAGGCGCTTTGAATAAGGCCCAAGTTTCGGTATTGCCTCGTTCATAAGGCAGCCTGACTGAGACCAGTTTTATTTCTGAACGCAACACCGAAATTAAACTCTTAGGAACAGGCCTCGCACAGCGAGGCCTTTTTTATTCATGAAATTTATTGACGAAGCTCGAATCGAAGTAATTGCTGGCGACGGTGGCGCCGGTAGTGCTTCTATGCGCCGAGAAAAGTTCATCGAGTTTGGTGGACCCGATGGTGGCGATGGCGGGCGCGGCGGCAGTGTCTATGCGGTTGCCGATCGCAACATCAATACCTTGATTGACTATCGCTATGCCAAAACCCATACCGCCAAAAATGGTGAGCCTGGGCGGGGCGCGGATTGCTATGGCAGGGCGGGTGTTGATATTGAATTGCGTATGCCAGTCGGCACCATCATTTCTGATTTTGAAACTGGCGATCTGATTGCTGATCTGACAACGCATGGCGAACGCCTGTGCTTGGCGGAAGGCGGTGTCGGCGGCTGGGGCAACATTCACTTTAAGAGTAGTACGAATCGTGCGCCACGGCAAAAGACCAATGGAAAGCCAGGGGACCGTCGTAAGCTCAAACTCGAATTAAAAGTACTGGCTGATGTGGGTTTGCTAGGTATGCCTAATGCCGGTAAATCGACCTTGATTACTGCAGTCTCGAATGCCAGACCCAAAATTGCCGATTACCCTTTTACGACCTTGCATCCGAATTTAGGAGTAGTGCGCGTTGGGCAAGAGCGTAGTTTTGTGATTGCCGACATTCCAGGTTTGATTGAAGGGGCAGCAGAGGGTGCGGGTTTGGGACATCGATTCTTACGCCATTTACAACGCACAGGCGTTTTATTGCATATGGTAGATTTGGCGCCTTTTGATGAGGGCGTTGATAACGTTGCCGATGCAAAAGCAATCGTCAATGAGTTACACAAATATGATGAGGCTTTGGCTGAAAAGCCACGTTGGCTGGTGCTCAATAAAATCGATATGATTCCAGAGGATGAGCGTGCCGCAAAGGTAAAGGACTTCATTAAGCGCTTTAAATGGAAAGGCCCCGTCTTTGAGATTTCGGCTTTGACTGGACTCGGTTGTGAAAAGCTTTGCTATGCCTTGCAAGATTATTTAGACTCGGTACGCCGTGAGCATGATGCGGCAGAAGAGCGCGCAATCGATCCGCGTTATCAAGGCAACGATGATGAACGTGCACGTAAGGTGATGGACGCTGAAGATTAACCTGGACTAAACAATACGATTGAGATGTAGATGGGAATACAGAACGCAAAACGGATTGTGGTGAAAGTAGGTTCTAGCCTAGTCACTAATAATGGCGAGGGCCTTGATCACACCGCCATCGCAAATTGGGCAGAACAAGTTGCTGGCTTGCAAAAATCGGGCTGTGAAGTCTTGATGGTGAGTTCTGGTGCAATTGCGGAGGGAATGCAGCGCCTTGCATGGACACAGCGCCCCACTGAAATTCACCAGCTGCAGGCTGCGGCTGCAGTCGGTCAAATGGGCTTAGTGCAGGTGTATGAAAGCTCCTTTGCACGTTTTGGTTTGCGTAGTGCTCAGGTCTTACTTACCAATGCCGATTTGGCGAATGCCGAGCGCAATGCCAACGCAAAGGCAACGCTCACTACATTGCTGCAGTTGGGTGTAGTGCCCATCATTAATGAAAACGATACAGTGGTGACCGATGAAATTAAGTTTGGTGACAACGATCACCTCGCGGCTCTTGTCGCCAACTTAGTGAGTGCAGATGCCCTGGTGATTTTGACGGATCAAGGCGGACTCTATACGGCTGACCCCAGAAAGGACAGTGGCGCAAGCTTGGTAGCGAATGCAACTGCCGGCGATCCTAGTTTAGAGGTCATGGCGGGCGGCGCTGGAAGTGCATTAAGTAAAGGCGGTATGTTAACTAAAGTCTTGGCCGCTAAAACAGCTAGGGCTACCGGTGCAAGTACCGTTATAGCTTCTGGCCACGAGCCGGGAGTGCTAACCCGACTGCTTGCTGGTGAGCAAATTGGTACTTGCCTCAAACCGAATGCATAGGCTGAGGCCCGTTCTATTTGCCTGGTAAATCAGGCACTTGATTTCCGCCAATGAAGCGGTTTGGATTGAGTGATCTGAGTACTGTGTTGAGGCTCTTCTCTTGACTCGACAGGTTGCAAATGGCGCCTTGCGCTAAAGCAGCCTGATAGCGATTGGGAATATTGTCTTTGATCATAGACCAGCCACCGAGGGGATTTTCTCGCCAACTGGAGTTGGCTTCATACGTGCCATAAAGACGCGCTTGATACGAATCACAGCGAATGCCCTCGTATTGGGTTTGCTTTGATCCACTCGGGCTCGTAATTTGCACCATATACCGTGTTACGCCATCATTACCGATCAAGATTGATTGGGTATCGATGGCAAACTTGAAGATGGTGGTTTCAGAAACGTAAAAAGGCAGCAGGGTTTTGGGATTGGGTGGAACCAGCGGCATGCTGGTGTTGCCTTCTTTAAACACCGTGGGAGCATAGGGATCAACGCCACTGATCATTGGGTCGCCAGAGCATCCAATCAAACTTGCCGAAACGAGCGCGCAGCTCGCATAGGTAAACCAGCGGGGACGCGCAAAAGAGGGTGTATGCATGGGATTTACCTAAAAGGAGGGCGCTGCTTTAGTTGGGCGGGGCGTCTGAGTCATGGCGCCGAACATGTTGTATGAGCTCGAGTGGCGCACCCCAAACTAGCTGCTGTAATTTCAGATTGCGAGTCAGGTAGCGCGCTAGTTCTGATAAAGCCAATTCATAGACCTCGCGCTTAAAATCCACAACGGAATCGAGCTCAATCCAATAGGGATGCCAGCGCCAGGCATCGAATTCAGGGTGCTCGGTTGCGCGCAGGTGAATATCGCTGTCCTGCCCAGTCAGGCGCAATAAAAACCAAATCTGCTTTTGCCCGCGGTAGCTGGCACGTTGCATTCGGTTGGCAGTTTGACGGCGCAAGAACTCCTCCGGGACATCATAGCGAAGCCAGTCCCTAGTGCGTCCAATGATCTGGACATGTTCCGGCAGCAAGCCAACCTCTTCGTGCAATTCGCGGTACATGGCCTCTTCTGGGCTTTCACCATGCTGAATCCCGCCTTGCGGGAACTGCCACGAATGCTGTCCAACGCGTTTTCCCCAGAAAACCTCGTTAGAGCCGTTAAGGAGGACAATGCCGACATTGGGTCGATACCCTTCACGGTCGAGCATAATCGCGCTCCAAATCCATTAAAATCAGTGATTTGATTATATCTATACATGAAAGCCACACAAACCTTTCTCGCGACCCTCAAGGAAGCCCCCTCTGACGCGGAGGTCGTTTCGCATCAGCTTATGGTCCGTGCTGGCTTAATTCGTAAATTAAGTGCCGGAATTTATAACTACTTGCCGCTGGGTTTGAAGGTGATTCGCAAGGTAGAAAACATCATTCGTGAAGAAATGAACCAGGCAGGTGCGATTGAACTTCTCATGCCTATGATTCAGCCAGCAGAGCTGTGGCAAGAAACGGGCCGCTGGGAGAAGATGGGCCCCGAGCTACTCCGAATCAAGGACCGACATGAGCGCGATTTTTTAATTCAGCCTACCTCCGAAGAGGTTGTAACTGATTTAGCCCGTAATGAAATCCGCAGTTACAAGCAGTTGCCAGTGAACTTCTATCAAATTCAGACGAAGTTTCGCGATGAGCGTCGCCCGCGTTTTGGCATCATGCGTGGTCGCGAGTTCAGCATGAAAGATGCCTACTCCTTTGATCGGGATACTGCTGGCCT
>JBIPON010000040.1:0-11931 GCA_044379065.1 Polynucleobacter sp.
CACTCCCTGCGCTGCTTAGTGCACCCGAAGCATGGCGGCCGCTCCACCTTGAACCCGAGGGTTCAGGATAAGGGCCTAGCGGCTAAGGCGGGGAATTCAGTTTGGAATTAATCGACATTCTTATTTTGCTTGCATGTGGAGCTGTGTCTGGCGTGTTAGCTGGCATGCTCGGCATTGGTGGGGGGATGATTCTCGTACCCTTCATGATTATTGTCTTTAATCACCAGCAATTTGATCAGAGCATTATTGTTCACATGGCCATTGCTACTGGTATGGCAACCATTCTCTTTACATCGCTTTCTGCGATTCGGGCGCACCATAAACATGGCACCATCGATTGGAAATTGGTGATTGCTTTAACGCCCGGCATTATTGCGGGTGGCCTCATTGGCGGCAGTGAATTGTTTGATGCCTTTCCAACCAGCTGGCTCTCCTTGTTTTTTGCCCTGTTTATTGTCTATACCTCGATTCAGATGTTTATCAATAAAAAACCAAAGCCCGGACGTCAACTACCCGGAAAGCTTGGTCTCTTTTCGTTTGGCGCTTTTACGGGAGCCTTGTCCAGTCTTTTAGGAGCGGGTGGCGCATTCGTCACGGTGCCATTCATGATTTGGTGCAACGTTAGCACGCATACAGCGATGGCATCAGCTTCTGGCCTTGGGTTTCCAATCGCAGTCGCCGCAACCATCGGTTACGTGATGGGCAGCTGGAACCACCCGGGTTTACCGCCCGGCTCTATCGGTTACATCTACTTGCCTGCTGTTGCCTGCATTGTTGCGGCAAGTGTATTTACCGCGCCGCTTGGCGCCAAAATGGCTCGGAGCATGAATACCGCAAACCTTAAGCGGGTGTTTGGCGTGATGCTGTTTTTCCTTGCGGCCTTCATGTTTAATGAAAGTCGCAAGGCCTTTGGCATGTAATAGACTTACACGGTATATTGCTGACGCAGAATATTTTTTTGCACCTTGCCCATCGCATTGCGTGGCAGATCTGAAACGATTTCAATGCGCTTGGGTACTTTGAAGTTGGCAATTTTTCCCTTTAGTGCATCAATCATCGCTTTCGAATCCAGCTTGGCGCCTGGCTTAGCAACCACAATGGCCATAACTGCCTCACCAAAATCCGGATGCGGCACACCAATCACCGCACTCTCATCGACGCCATCCATATCATCAATAAAGCTTTCAATTTCTTTTGGATAGACGTTATAGCCACCCGAAATAATTAAGTCTTTACTGCGGCCGACGATGCAAAGATAGGTATCCGGGACTTTAGCCCCGTTGGCTACGCCACCGAAACGGCCAACATCACCCGTTTTAAACCAGCCATCGGCAGTAAATTCTTCAGCGGTTTTTTCTGGCATGCGCCAGTAACCTTTAAATACATTCGGGCCCTTTACCTGAATGCTGCCAATCTCGTTGACTGCGCATGGCTTATTGTTTTCATCGACCACACGGACTTTCACGCCCGTAAGAGGTAAACCAACCGAGCCGCCAACGCGCGCGCCTTTGTACGGATTCGAAACCAACATCACGGTTTCGCTCATGCCATAACGTTCAAGAATAGTTTCACCGGTCAACTCTTTAAAGGTATTGAATGTCTCGGTAAGGAGTGGCGCTGATCCAGATACAAAGAGGCGCATATTGCGGCATACGGACTTAGTAAAGTTTTTATCGGCTAAGAGGCGAACATAGAAGGTGGGCACGCCCATCATTACCGTTGAACGCGGCATGTTCTGAATCAATGCTGTGGTGTCGAGACGGGGCAGCCAAATCATTTTGCTGCCGTTGATTAAAGCGCCATGGGCTGCAACAAACAGTCCATGTACATGAAAGATCGGCAAGGCGTGCAATAACACGTCGCCTTTTTTCCAGCCCCAAAACTTCTGCAAAACGAGGGCATTGCTGCTCAAGTTTTGGTGCGTGAGCATAGCGCCTTTGCTGCGGCCAGTAGTACCTGATGTATACAGAATCGCAGCCAAATCATCGTCACCGCAGGCGACGGTTTTAAAACGATCGCTTTGTATGGCGGCGCGGTCTAACAGGGTCCCGGTACGGTTGTCATCGAGCGTAAAGACGTGACGGGTGCCTGACTTAAAGGCAATCTTCGATACCCAAGAAAAATTCTTGCTACTGCAAACCATCACTGCGGGTTCCGCATTTTGTATAAAGTATTCAATCTCGGCGGCTTGATATGCGGTGTTCAGTGGCAAGTAAACATAGCCCGCTTTGATAGTAGCTAGATATAAAAACAGGGCCTCAGGCGATTTTTCAACCTGAACCGCAACGCGGGAGCCCTTCGATATACCCAATCCATGGAGTAAGTTGGCCATCATGGCAGTGGCGCGCTCCAGGTCGCTCCAGGAGTAATACAAACCATCGTGCGTCTCTAGGGCGCAGGCCTGGCGATCTTTTGGAAACCCGTTTTCTAATACCGTATACAAATTCATGACAGCCCCACAACAAACAATTGATTGACAACGTCTTAACCCAGGGAGTTCTAGGTGACTAAAACACCATTTTACGGTCTAGCGGATGTTGATACGCTAAACGCTCATGAGCTTGGCTACTGCCCTGGAATGCATGATTTCCCCGTTCACAAAGCGCTCATGATTCTCTTCCACGCTGGAGAGGTCGTACAGGTAATTCACCATAATGCCAGCAGATTGACGCAAGCCCTTGCGCGATAAATCCCCGGCCCAATTAATCAGGTGCAGCTTGGCGCCATTACCCAAATGGAACTTAGCCACGGGATTGCCTTCGCGCCCAGTAGACGCGAGACCCAAGTAAATGGCTGTAAGGCAGAGCAATGCCTCCTTCTCCTTTGCTGAGGCATTGTCCGGATGCCAGCCACCGCTTAAACGTTCGGCCCAGGATTGGGCGTCTAGGCTCAAAGCCTGCAACGCTTGATCCCGCTTGCTCTTTAAAGCAGGCTTGAGTCGGTCTAGCGGTACGCCCTCACCTAGATTAGCTCCTGCAGCAATCCATTCGATTAATCCAGGAATAGGCGAGAGCGTAATAAAGGTTTTTAGGCCTGGGAACTCCTGGTGCAGCTGCTCGGCAACCCGTTTAATTAAAAAATTGCCCATCGAGACGCCACGCAAACCGGGCTCACAGTTGCTGATGGAATAAAACACCGCCACCTTGTACTGCTGCGCCTGAGTTACTGTCTCGGCTTTTTTATCCACCAAGGGAGCGATGGCTAGCGGCACTTCTGGCAGCAAGGCAACCTCCACAAAGATCAATGGCTCATTGGGCAACTGAGGATGAAAGAACGCAAAGCAGCGCCGGTCGGGCTGCAAACGGCGGCGCAAGTCATCCCAGCCGTCAATGGCATGCACTGCCTCGTGCTGAATTAGCTTTTCTAAAATCTCGGCAGGCGACTTCCAGTCAACCCGGTGCATTTTTAAAAAACCGGGGTTAAACCAAGAGGACAGTAAATGGCGCATATCAAAATCCACTGCGGCCAGCTCGGGTTTTTTGTCAAGCAGTTGCAACAAATCACGGCGCATTTCGACAACGGCGGCGGTGCCATTCAGCCCCCGATTCAGCCGCCGCATAAATTCTTGACGGGGTGACTCTGATACTTTTTGCAACCGAATGTAATTGCGGGCATTGGCTTCTGCAGCAAAGGCTTGCGATGCTGCCATCACCTCGACTGGATTGGGGCTGAGTTTTTCAATCAAAGCCGTAAAGAATTTAAGGTGCTGGTCTTTGGTGAGCTTGCGGTAGTTATCAATCACATCGTTGGCCATACTCACCGCATTGGATTCCCCCCGCTCGGACGTTAAACGCTGTACTGCACTCAGTGCCTTGGATAAATGGCGGGTTTTGGTAATTAATTCCAGCATGAAGCGTCCTCAGGTTGCACAAGGTCAAAAAAATGGATTTTTTCGGATCAATTCTCTTAAATAGGGGAATTTAGGCGAAATAAGCGACTTTCTAAGATCTTAGCAACAAATGATCGAAAAAAAGATATTTTTAAGTGCAGTTAGTGAAAATTATCAACTTACTTACGCTTTAGCAAGTAAATACCGAATAAAATCATAGGGATAGATAGCCATTGGCCCATTGAAAGGCCCAATCCTAGTAGGCCTAAGAATGCATCCGGCTCGCGCGCAAACTCAACCAAGAAGCGGCAAATTCCGTAGCCCAGTAAAAATAGACCCGAAACTTGACCAAGGCGACGCGGCTTTTGCGCATAGGCCCATAAAACCAAACCAAGAAGAACGCCCTCTAGAAGCAATTGATAAATTTGCGATGGATGGCGGGGAATGGCATCGACCATTGGGAATACCATAGCCCACGGGAAGTCGCTTGGCCTGCCCCACAACTCTCCATTAATAAAGTTACCGAAGCGCCCAAAAGCCAATCCAAAGGGTACCAACGGGGCAACCAAATCGCTGACGGTCCAAAAGGAGGTCTTCTTGCGCCGTGCAAACCAAACCATCGCCAGAATCACGCCCAAGAGCCCGCCATGAAAGGACATCCCGCCTTCCCACACCTTCAAAATACTCAGTGGATTCGCCAAATAGAATTCCGGCATATAAAACAGCGAATAGCCAATCCGTCCACCGAGTACCACGCCGAGTACGCCAGCAAAGAGCAGATCCTCTAAATCTTTGGTGGTCCACCCCATGGCTTGGTAGTAGGGTCGCTTGATGCACAGCCTGCCCAGGAGCATAAACTGCACAAAGGCCAGTAAGTACATCAGCCCATACCAGTGGACTCCAAAAGATCCGATTTGAATGGCTACTGGATCGATTTGTGGGTGAATCAGCATGGCGATTTAGCTTTTTGCTTGATCAAAATTATGGAGCTCATGACCCAGGTCGCGGTAGGTTTTGTAACGCTCACGTCCTGCAAGGCGCTCGGCCTCATTCACCGTAACCACTTCCACAATCCGCGGAAATCGGCCAACTAAGGCCGCGACATCGCTTGGCATCCGCATACTCAAATGAATCAGCACATCGGCATGCGGCAAGTTCGCCAAGGCTGGCGCTGCCGTATCTTCGAGGAGAACAATCGGGGTTTCAAACGCCGCCTCATGGTCACCATAGCAGTGGGGTAAAAAATCGGTCTTACTAAAAGTCCACAGTAAGTCATCAAGGCGCTTGAGGTCCGCTTTTTCTGCCACCATCACGATGTTACGAACAGGCTCGCCTTCGGTAGTCGCACTCCAAATCTTACGCGTTAGCCTGCAGGCATATTCCAGCTTGTCACTGACATTGCTATGAAAGTCGATGCGTGCCATGCCAACTTAGGACTGAGCGAGTAAGTAGTTCACCAAGAGGGGAACCGGTCTGCCAGTAGAACCCTTTGCTGCGCCACCCTTCCATGCCGTGCCCGCAATATCCAAATGCGCCCAAGGGTACTTCTCAGTAAAGCGTTTTAAAAAGCAAGCGGCCGTAACGCTTCCAGCAGGGCGTCCGCCGATATTGGCCATATCAGCAAAGTTTGATTTGAGTTGCTCTTGATAGGCTGCATCAAGCGGCATGCGCCACACAGTATCAAGCGAGTCATGACCGGCTTGGGTTAAATCCGCAAGCAAGTGACTATCGTCCGAAAACATGCCGCTATGTACCGCACCGAGGGCAATCACACAGGCACCCGTTAAGGTCGCAATATCAATCACCGCCTTGGGCTTGAAACGCTCTACGTAGGTCAGTGCATCGCAGAGAATCAGACGGCCTTCGGCATCGGTATTCAAAATTTCAATGGTTTGACCTGACATGCTTTTCACAATGTCACCCGGTCGCGTTGCTTTGCCCGATGGCATGTTTTCGCAAGTCGGAATGACTCCGATAACATTCTGTTTAAGGCCCAGCAATGATGCTGAGAGCAGCGTGCCGACAACAGATGCGGCGCCGCACATGTCGTACTTCATTTCATCCATTGCCTCACCAGGCTTAAGGGAGATGCCACCGGTATCAAAGGTAATGCCTTTGCCTACCAATACCGTTGGAGCCTCGTTCGCTTTGCCGCCGTTGTGACGCATGATGATAAATTGCGGTGGCGTTTCCGAACCCTGCGCAACGGACAGGAAAGAGCCCATACCGAGCGCTTCCATTTGCTTTTTAGTGAGCAGCTCTACCTTGAGCTTGGTTTTCTTCATCAAACCCTGTGCTGTTTTTGCAAGGTAGGTTGGAGTGCAGACATTGGGGGGCAAATTACCTAAGTCTTTGGCAAGGTTCATGCCCTCAACCAATGCCTCGCCTTGATTTACCCCTGCTTGCACTGCTTTTACGCTATCTTTACAAGATACAAAGAGGAGCTTTTGAAACGGGTCGACATGCTCGACCGCCTTGAACTTCATGGCTGGTTGACGCACCCCAAAGCGGTAGGTTTGCTCACCCGCCAATTGCGCTGTCAGGCGGACTTGCTTTACCACGGTATCGGCATCCCCTCCAAAGCTGGGCACAAACCACGCCGCTGACTCAATGGCACCGCCGCTCAGAGTCTTGAAGGTCGCCCTAGCAAGTTTGGCGTAGGACTGCAGGGATAAACTCTCTTTAGGGCTCGGATCGCCTAGGCCAACGAGCAACACCCGCTTGGCCTTGACGCCAGTCTTTAACCAACCCGCCTCTGCCCTCAATAAGCATTGACTGGCCTCTTTTCCGTTCAAATCACCAGCGGCTTTGGCCCGAGTAACCGAGCCGCCCAATACGGCATCTAATTCAAACAAAAGGCTGCCTGGCGTTTTTTTGTTTAAATCCGCTTTGCTGTAAGCCAAAATCACGCAATCTGTGGCGAGCGCCAAGAGGCTGGAAACGGCTGGTTTTGCCTTTTTTACGGAATCAAAGTCGGCTTGCGGCAATGTTTTCGTGCTAAATTGAATTTGCATAAGGAAGTCATTTGTAGTGGTTTTTTCCATTATCCTCCGAGCTGTGGACTTCCCTCCGATTCGCGCTCCATTTCCCTACTAAACTAGACTTTTCTGCTACCGCCCTTGCATAGAACGCATGATTTTTGACCAAGCCCTTCGCCGCGAACTGAGCCTCACTACTGGTGGGGTGTTTTTGGTGTTGGTAACGATCATGATCACCACCCTAGTCATCCGCATTTTGGGCTTTGCCGCAAATGGCGTTGTCAACCCGGAGGATGCTCTGGTATTGATCGCCTTGGCGACAATCGGTTACTTGGCTGTGCTGCTAACCGTTTCACTGTTTATTGCTGTTCTGATCGTATTGGTTCGCTGGTACAAAGACTCCGAAATGATTGTTTGGTTTGCGAGCGGCCTGAGCATCATGAGTTTAATTCGGCCTATTTTGCGATTTGCGATCCCACTCATCATTATCATTGCCCTGCTCGCTCTGTTTGCTTGGCCCTGGGCCAATCGCGAATCAGCCCTGATCAGCCAACGTTTTCAACAACGCGATGATGTATCGATGGTCACAGCCGGTCAGTTTCGAGAGTCGGCCAAAGCCGAACGGGTCTTCTTTATTGAAGAGCTGGATATCGATAGTCGCGAAGTAAAAAATATCTTCGTTGCCGATTCTAGAAATCAACGTCTGAGTATTGCTGTAGCGGCAACCGGGTTTATTGAAAATACCCCCAACGGTGAAAAGAACGTCATTCTCAAAGATGGACGTCGCTACGAAGGCTTACCGACCCAGCCCGACTTTCGCATTCTGGAGTTTGATGAATACGAAACCAAGCTACGTAATAAAGAGTTAACCGAGCCCCCACCACGCGACCGCGAACGCAGTGTTCAGGAGCTTCTAAAGGACCCCTCACCCTCTAACCGTGGGGAACTGCTGTGGCGTATCGGTCTGCCGCTGATGGCCTTAGGCCTCGTATTTATTGCGATCCCACTAGCCTATGTTAATCCGCGTTTGGGCAATTACACCGCCATGTTTTATGCCGTGCTGATCTATTTGATTTACAGCAACCTTCTTAATCTGGCCCAAAATTTTGTTTCGCAAAGTCGCTTTGATTTTTTTGTCGCCATCTGGCCAATTCATCTACTTGCCTTGCTGATAGCCGCAGTGTTAATTCGCAACCGAATTAATCCGTCCCTCAAATGGTGGAAGCGGCAGTTGCCAGCCTTTCTGACGCGCCCATGAATTTTCTCTTTCCTTACATCTATGAGCGCTATCTAGCAAAGCAGATCTATGCTGCGTTTGGCTTTATTCTTTTTGCGCTGGTTGCCCTCTTTTTATTTTTTGATGTGTTAGCAGAGCTGGGCTCGGTCAATCAGCAATACACCCTCTTGCTTGCGCTAGGTCACGTTCTCCTCAAGGCGCCGAGCCGCATTGTTGAAATTATTCCGATTGCCGGATTGATTAGTAGTATTTATGTATTTGCCATGCTCGCTAGTCAATCTGAATTCACCATCCTCCGCATTGCTGGTTTGGATATTCGCCGCGGCCTTGTCATGCTGGGGAAAATCTCCTTACCGATTGTGGCAGTCACCCTACTACTAAGCGAGTGGCTTGGCCCGATGGCCGAGTCCTTCTCTGAGCGCGTCAAAATGAAAGCCCTAGGCTCCAGTTTTTCCTCGCAATTTCGCACAGGGGTATGGGTCAAAGACCAGCTTCGCGATGAGGAGGGTGTTGGATCCGTTCGCCCGGGTGTACGCTATATCAATATTGGAAAGATTGAACCGGATAAGCAAGTGAGGCAGGTTCGCATGTATGAGTTCGATGATGCCTACCGCCTGCTCTCGATCCGTAATGCCGAGTCGGGTCGTTTTAATGAGACTGGTTCATGGGAACTCAATAATGTAACTGAGACTCGCTTCAAGGAAGCGCAAACTAAGAATGCCCTGGATCCCGTGTACTCCGCCAGTACCTCCATCAAGCCATCGATGACCTTGGCATCTAAGGTCACTCCAGAAATCCTCGGCGTATTACTCGTCAATCCCGAGCGCATGTCGATCTTTAGTTTGGGGCAATTCATTACCCACCTCAATGAAAACAAGCAAGACGTGCAGCGCCACGCCATTGCATTCTGGAAGAAACTCATCTACCCCTTCATCGTCTTTGTCATGCTGGCGCTTGCCTTGCCGTTTGCGTATTTAAAGGCAAGGGCGGGAGGTATTGGCATTAAGATTTTTGGCGGAATTATGCTGGGCATGAGCTTCCAGTTATTCAATGCCCTTTTTTCCAACGTTGGTCTACTGGGGGCATGGCCCGCCTATCTCACGGCGCTAACTCCACCCCTGGCGTATTTTCTGCTGGCCCTCATTGGGCTGAAATGGGTTTCACGCTCTTAAATACCGAAAGATAATTTAGAATTGAGTTCCTATATCGATCAAGATATATAAGGAAGCCTTTCATGAATTTGCATCAATTTCGGTTTGTCCGCGAGGCTGTTCGCCAGCAATTTAACCTCACCTCCGCTGCAAAAGCCTTATTCACATCACAACCGGGCGTTTCCAAGGCAATTATCGAACTGGAGGATGAGTTGGGGGTCGAGATCTTTCGTCGCCACGGCAAACGCATCCGCTCCCTCACTGAGCCCGGCAAACGCATCCTACTATCGATTGAGCGGATCCTAGATGAAGTCGAAACCTTAAAACGGGTTGGCCAAGACTTTGCGACCCAAGACCAAGGCAGTTTTGTTATTGCCACCACCCATACCCAAGCCCGCTACGCACTACCAAAAGTCTTGACGGAATTTACCAAACGCTTCCCGAAAGTCCGAGTCAGTATTGCCCAAGGTAGCCCCTCACAAATCGCCGATATGCTCTTGCACGATGCAGCGGATATTGCAATTGCAACCGAAGGTATTGCTAATTGTGAAGGCGTTATCGCGCTACCAGGCTACCAATGGCAGCATCTCTTGATCGTGCCAGTTAATCACCCCTTGCTAAGTTCACGCTCAATTACGATCGAGGATCTCGGCAAGTACCCATTGATTACCTATGACAAAGCATTTGCTGGGCGCAACAAAATTGATGCAGCGTTTGCGCAGCGCAATGTGCAAGCAGACATCATTCTGGAAGCGATTGATGCCGATGTCATTAAGACCTATGTTGAGGTTGGCATGGGCATTGGTATTGTCGCCGGCGTTGCTTTTGATGCAGAGCGCGATCGCAATCTGCGTGCCATCCCGGTGGGGCATTTATTTGGCAACAACGTCACTCACCTAGGAGTCAAGCAAGGTGCTTACTTGCGCTCGTTTGTCTTTACCTTCATTGAATTATTCTCGCCTACCTTGACGAAAAAGATCGTTGAGCAGGCGATGTCGAATACCCCAGAGAATTATCAGATCTAAAAAGAACAGTGCAGGTATGCGCTGTGGTGCCTCGGGTCGGACTCACATTAATTACTTAAATTATTGATTTATATAAGTTTTATTTAATTAAATAGTATTTATACTCACTTATTTATACACAAACTAGGCTTCCACCCCATGTTTGGGGACACCCCCCCCTAGTCAACTTACTTTGCAGAAAATTGGCATTTCAGTTGCTTTTAAACCAATCCCAAAGTATTTAAGTTTCTAGGTGCCATTCAATTTTTACTTACTTCTTTTTAGTCAAAAGTTCGGCCACACTAACTCCTAAGTAGGCAGCGATTTTGCTGAGTATTTCTATTGATGGGTTAGCAATTTGCCGCTCTATTTTGCTAACTAGAGTTCTATCAACTCCTGACTCAAGACCTAATCTTTCTTGAGCAACCCCTTTTTCTTGCCTAAGTGCCTTCAAATTGGCACTTAAAACCGCCTTTAGCTTAGTAAAGTCTTTTTCCCACATAGACACCCCCCAAATACAAGGGTTATCACGCATAAATAGATTTAAAGCCACGGTTTATGTTCCACGGTTTTTAATCTACAATAAATATACTTATTAATAAAATAAAGGTTTTTAAAATGAAACTACTTGTCGTTGCTACCTTTTCACTTTTATTGGTCGCTTGTGGTGGCGGTGGTGGCGGAAGCAGCTCGTCTACACCTGCACCCGCAAACGTTTCAGCTGCAGGTATTTGGACTGGATTAGCCGCACCTTCTGGCTACGAACTCAATCTAATTGTTATGCCTAACAATACTTTGTACTCATTGTTTGGTACTCCAATTAGTGGCGGACTTAGGCTTCTTGGTGTTGACTTTGGTTCTGTAACATCGTCCGGCAGTTCATTTACAGGCTCTTTTACAGAGTATTTATTTAACAATACCTCTTATACAGGCACAACCTCTGGTTCGGTAGTAGCCAACACTTCTCTTTCTGGGACAACGAGTTTTTCTAATGGCGGAACTGGCAGTTATGCGCTTGTTCCATTGACAGGTGCAGGTTACAACTTTAATACTCCAGCTGTACTCTCAACCATTACTGGTTCTTGGGTTGGCTCTTTGTTAACTGGTGTAGCTACTACAGTCACTATTAACTCGAATGGAACTCTTTCAGGCTCTGGTGCTGGTTGCACATTTACGGGAACGATTTCCCCCGACCCCTCAGGAGTAAATGTCTTTGCAACAACAATTACTTACGGAGCTGGCTGCCCTACAGTTGGGCTGGTTGAAAGTGGAATAACGATTTCGTACATAACTACATCTAACAATCGACAATTAGTTTCAATGGTGTCGAGTGCAACAACGGGCGGGGCATTTTATGCATCTCGATAATTGCTTTTTACATGCCTAATAAGAGCCACCTTGATAAATGCATCGGTAAGTTTCAAATTCACCCCAAATTAAGTGCCTGTGCATAACAAATCATCAAGATTGATTGCTACTCACAGTCTTGCTCACATATTAGGGATATTACTCACATTTTCAATGGATGGCTACAGATGCCTAGATTGGCTTTGAAGCCTTTGTTTTTATGGGTATTTTGGGAAACAGTTGGTGTCGATTGAACCATCTGTGGTGCCTCGGGTCGGACTCGAACCGACACGCCTTGCGGCACCGGATTTTGAGTCCGGCACGTCTACCAATTCCATCACCGAGGCAGGTGAACTCAGCGGCACAAAACCGCTGAGAGGTGAGA